>CALMSQ010000197.1:0-2945 GCA_937872345.1 uncultured Burkholderiales bacterium
CGGCGAGCGACGCGGCCGTCGACGATGACGAGCCCGCCCGACCGCTGGTGATGCTCGACCGCGTGCTCAACAACCCGCAGCAGTTCGAGCGCATCGTCCGGCACATCAACCACGGGCAGGACGTGCAGCTGCTGTGCACCCGGGCGTGGCAGTTGCCGCAGTCGGTGGCCGATCTCGTCGATGCGACCCTGACCATTCCGCGCTTCGATGCGCCGCGTTTCGCCGCGGCCTGCGTCGACTTCTACGAGCTGGGCGCGCCGCCCGCGCTCGGCGCCGATCCCGACTGGGTGCCCAACGTCGTTCCGCGCGATTTCCTGCTGAACAGCCAGGTCGCCCGCAGCGACGTGGTCGCGGCGGTGCGCGAGTCGGTCGAACGGCGGCTGCGCCGCTATGCGACCGACGACGCACTGGACCTCGCCGACCTCGCCGGGATGGACGAGGCCCACGACTGGGCGCGCGCACTGATCGACGAGGTGGCGCTGGCGCGCTCGGGATCGATCTCCTGGGACGACGTGGGTGGGCGGGTCATCCTCCTCGGCGCGCGGGGCGTCGGCAAGACCACGCTCGCGCGCGCGATCGCCAAGGCCGCCCGCCTGCGCTACGTGGAGGCCTCGGCGAGCGACTGGGCGCCGCCGGAGAGCGAGCCGCAACTCGGCTGGTTACGCATGAACGCCGCTTTCCAGGAGGCAATGGCCGCGGCACCGGCGCTCTTCTTCGTCGACGACGTCGACGCCTTCTCGATCGCCCCCTGGGCCGGAATGCTGCCGGCCTTCCTCGAACAGCTCAAGGGACTGTCCGCCGACGACCGCGTCGTGCTGATCGCGGGGGCGCAGTCGGCCGAGCACGTGCGCTTCGAGTTGCACCGACGGGGGGCGCTCGAGACCACGCTCACGATGCCTGCGCCCAACTCGCAGGCGCTCGCCAAGATGTATTCGGTGCTGCTCAGGGGAGGCGGCGGCACGCTGGCGCAGGCCGACCTGGAGCACATCGGATTGCTCTCGCTGGGCATGTCGGGCCACGAGGTCGAGCTCATCGTGCGCCGCGCGCTGCGGCGCGCGCGCAAGGACGACGGCCGCAAGGTGTCGAAGGACGACCTCGCGCAGGCGATCATCGAGCAGCGCGTCGGGCCCGAGTCGCAGGATCGCCGCCGCCTGATGGCCGCCGACGAATTGCGCAACACCGCCTACCACGAGGCCGGTCACGCGATCCTCGAGCTGATGCGCACGCGCGGCGCGCGCCTGCGCTACGCGAGCATCATCCCGCGCGAGAACGGCAGCCTGGGGTTCGTCCTGCCCGGCGTCGACGAGTCGCGCAACTCGGTCACCCGCAACGACATCGTCGAGATGGTGCGCGTGGCGCTCGCCGGGCGTGCGGCCGAGGAGGTGTTCTCGGGCCCCGAAGGCACGACCTCCGGTTGCAGCAACGACCTGCAGCAGGCGACCGCGTACCTGCGCTACCTGATGACGCGCAGCGGCTTCCATGGGCTGCTCTCGCTCGATCGCAGCTTCGAGGACTCGCCCGAGTTGCGCGAGCGCGCCGAGTCGATGCTGCAGGCCGAGTACGCGCACGTGCTCGGGCTGCTGCAGCGGCACCGTCCGTTGCTCGACAGCGTCGCGAAGCTGCTGATCGAGCGCCAGGAGGTCTCGGGCGACGAGCTCACCCGCGTCGTCGACGCGTATCGCAGCAGCCACCCACTCGTCTAGGACGGAGGCACCGCCATGGAATTCCGCAACGAGATGCAGAAGAACGTCTACGTCATGGTGTCCAGCTGGTTCGAGCCCGACATTCAGGGCGGCGCGATCGAGCGTAACGCCGACCGGCCCAGTTTCGTCATGCACAACGGCAGCTCCGCGATGACGATCTCGGTCATGCCCTATGGCGACGACGAGGCGGTGATCAACGTCTGCGGCTGGGTGGTCAAGGGCGCGAAGGTCTCGCCCGAGCTGATGCAGTTCCTGCTGAACACGAACCGCGACCTCTATTTCGGCGCGTTCGGCCTCGACACGAAGAGCGACTTCGTCACCTTCGAGCACTCGATCATCGGGTCGACCTGCGACAAGAAGGAGCTGTACACGTCGATGCAGGCGGTCATCAGCACGGCCGACAAGTACGACGACGCGATCGTCGAGAAATTCGGCGGCGCGCGGATGCGCAGCGCCTAGCCGTCGACGCGAACCCGGCGCCAACCCTTTGCCGCGATGCAGGTCTGCGTGAAACGGTCGCGGTCCTGCGCGTTCACGTCGACGGTGCGGGTTCGATAGACGACCGGCGGGGGCGATGCGACCACGGGTTGCGCGACGGGCACCGTGCCGTAGGTGTCGCATTGCACGGCGCGTCCCGCGTGGCTGCAGGTCGTCGAGGAGCTGTACGAGCGCGCGGCAGCCTGCCGCTGCTCGTATTGCGCGGCCAGCCTGTCGGTCGCTGCGCGATCGATCTCCCGCTCCTGAACGAGGGACTTCGGATACGTCGAGATGGCCGAGGCGCGGCAATCGTTCAGGTCGCCGTCCCAGTGCGCGTCGGCCCTGTCGTTGCGCCATTCATAGGAGGCGCAGCCGGTCATCGCCGCCATCGCGGCGACGAGAACGATTCTCGGGCTCATCGGCTTCCCCGGAGTGGTGTGCGCGGCATGGACAAGTTCTAGGGAGCGGGGGCATGGCGGTCCACCGCGTTCCGACGGTCCGATGACGACGCCTGACGGACGGTCCGATGCCGAGCCGCGACGGAATCTCCGGAAACCCGGCGTCGAAGCGACGATGCAGACCGGTCGCTGATCGCCACGCACGTCGTCGACGGCGGCTTCGTGTATCATCTGCGCGATCGTCGTTGCAGGTGGCGCGAGCCGCCCGCAGCGGGCCACAGGGGTCCCTCGCGCAGACAAGAGCCCCGTGCCTGCAGTCCGACGTGCCGGCTCGGCACCGTCCGATCCCGATGCCGTCCGACCCGAT
>CALMSQ010000198.1:0-4103 GCA_937872345.1 uncultured Burkholderiales bacterium
ATCGTCAGCGCGAAGGGGCGCTCGCTGCCGGGCGACACCTACGTGCCGTTCATCCAGACCGACGTCGCGGTCAATCCCGGGAATTCGGGCGGCCCGCTGTTCGACGCGCGCGGGCGCGTGGTCGGCATCAACTCGCAGATCTATTCGCGCACGGGCGGCTACCAGGGGCTGTCGTTCGCGATCCCGATCGACGTCGCAGTGCGCGTGAAGGACCAGCTCCTCGCCACCGGCAGCGTCCGGCACGCGCGGCTCGGCGTCACGGTGCAGGAGCTGAACCAGGGGCTTGCGGAGTCGTTCAAGCTCGACAGCCCGAACGGCGCGCTGGTCTCTGCCGTCGCGCCGGGCAGCGCCGCCGAGAAGGCCGGGCTGCGGCCCGGCGACGTCGTGCTGTCGCTGAACGGCGAACGCATCGAGCGCTCGGGCGACCTCGCGGCGATGGTCGGCAAATCCAAGCCCGGCGATCGCGTCACGCTCGAGGTCGTGCGCCAGGGCAAGCGCGAGCAGTTGACGGCAGTGCTGGCGGAATTGCCGACCAGCACCGACACGGCCGCCCAGCAGCCGCCCGAGCGCAGCGAGCGTCGCCTCGGCGTCGCGGTGCGTCCACTGGCCCCGGAAGAGCGGCAGGCGACGCGGCTCAATGCGGGGCTCGTCGTCGAGGACGTGTCGGGGCCGGCGCAGCGCGCCGGGATCGAACCGGGCGACGTGATCCTGTCGGTCAACGGCAAGCCGGTGGCCAGCGTCGAGCAGCTCCGCGCGCTGGTCAACGGGGACGCGCGCCAACTCGCGTTGCTGGTCCAGCGCGGCGAGCTGCGCATTTTCGTGCCCGTACGACTGGGATGAAGGGGGAACGAACGATGCGAAACCATCGACCCGTGGTCCGCGCGCTGCTGATGACGACCGCCGTCGCGTGGTCGATCGGCGTGCGCCTTCCCGAGACCGACGCCGATCCGCAGGCCCCGGCGGAGTGGTCCAGCACGGCCGACGATGCGCGTCGCCAGCCCGGCCCGGTGGTGCTGCCGTTCCGCAGGAACGCGCCGGCGCTGCCCGGCGACGCGGGGCGCGAGCCCGAGCGCGGCGCCGCCTGACCGGGCGTCAGCGCGCGCGCGACGGGCGCGCCGCGCCGCAGTGCGCGAAGCGCCGCTCGAGTTCGTCGGCCGGCATCGGCGGCGCGAACAGGAAGCCCTGCCCCTCGTCGCATCCGATGCCCTGCAGGAAGCGCACCTGCGCCTCGTTCTCGACGCCTTCGGCGACGACCCGCAGCCCGAGGCTGCCGGCCAGGCCGGTGATCGCGCGCACGATCGTCGCGTCATCGGTGTTGGCGGGAATGTCGCGCACGAACGATCGGTCGATCTTCAGCAGGTGAACCGGGAAGCGCTTCAGGTACGCGAGGCTCGAGTAGCCGGTGCCGAAATCGTCGATCGAGATCCTGATCCCGAGCGAGGCGAGCGCCTGCAGCGTCGCGAGCGTCTGGCCGCTGTCGTGCATCAGCGTCGACTCGGTGATCTCGAGTTCGATCGCCTCCGGCTCGATGCCCGCGTCGCCGAGGATCGACCCGATCGACCCGGCCAGGTCGGCGCTGCGGAACTGCTGGGCCGACAGGTTGACCGCGATCGAGCCGGGGCAGAAGCCGCGCTCGCGCCACGCCCGTTGCTGGCGGCAGGCCTCCTCGAGCACCCAGCGGCCGATCGGGTGGATGAGGCCGGTTTCTTCGGCCAGCGGAATGAACTCGGCGGGGCTGATCATCCCGCGCGTCGGATGTTGCCACCGGATCAGCGCCTCGGCGGCGACGAAGGTGCGCTGGATCAGGTCGAAGCGCGGCTGGTAATGGAGCAGCAGCTCGCCGCGCGCGACGGCGCCGTGCAGTTCGTTCTCCAGTTGCAGCCGCTGCGTCGATGCGCGCTGGACCTGCTCGGTGAAGAAGCGGAAGCAGTGGCGGCCTTCGGCCTTGGCGTGGTACATCGCGGCGTCGGCGCGGCTGAGCAGCGTCTCGGCGTCCTCGCCGTCGCGAGGGAACACGCTGATCCCGATCGACGGCGTCACGCGCAGCGAGTAGCCGGTGATCTCGTAGGGCCGCGACAGGCATTCGAGCAGCCGGTCCGACACCGCGGTGGCGTCGTCGGGGCCCGCGGCGTTGCCCAGCACCAGCACGAACTCGTCGCCGCCCATGCGCGAAACGGTGTCGCCGGGGCGCAGGACCTCGGTCAGGCGCAACGCGACCGCCTTGAGCAGCGCATCGCCGACCGCGTGGCCCAGCGAGTCGTTGATCGTCTTGAAGCGGTCGAGATCGATGAAGATCACCGCCGCGTGGCCGCCGCTTTCGCGCGCGGCGCCAAGCGCCTGCTCGAGCCGCTTGTGCAGCAGGCGCCGGTTCGGCAGCCCGGTGAGCACGTCGTGGTGAGCGAGGTGGCGGATGCGTCGCTCGGCGGTCTCGCGCTCGGCGATTTCGTCGCGCAGTCGGGCGTTGGCTTCGGCGAGCGCCTCGGTGCGCTCGCGCACGCGGATCTCGAGTTCGTCGTGGGCGCGGCGCAGCGCCTCCACCGAGCGACGGTGCTCGGTGATGTCCTCGACGATCCAGATCGTCCCGCCCTTGGTCGGGTGCGTCGGATCGACCGACTTCGCGCGGATTCGCGCCAGGAAGCTGCCGCCGTCGCGGCGCAGGATCTCGTGCTCGAAGTCGACGCATTGCCCGCGTGCAAGCAGCGGGCCGACGTAGGCTCCGATCTCGGCGTACTCCTGGCGCGAGCGCCAGACGACGTAGCCAGGCTGGCCGGCCAGCGTCCCGCGCGGCCATCCGAGCATTTCCTCGAAGCGCGGATTGACGTGCTCGAAGCGCTGGTCGCGGGTGAATCCGATGCCGATCGACGCGTTCTCGAGGATCGCCTCGTACTTGAGCAGCATGTTGCGCAGCGAGCGCTCCTCGCGCAAGCGCGCTTCCGGAGCGGTCTTCGCCAGGAGTTCGGCCGGTACGTAAGCCACGTCTGGAGCGGGTCGTCGAGGGTTCGGGGGCAGGCCCACTTGCCAGTACACGGCGGGCGGGCCCGTTCGCATACACGCGGCCCGACGGATGGCCGGCCGCCCGCGCCCGCCGGTCAGTCGGGTCGTGACGGGGACGCGACGGTGAAGCCGACCTCGACGCCGTCGGCGACGTCGCGCGCGAACGCGTGGCCGCCGTGGAACTCCGCGACCAGCCTCACCAGGTACAGGCCCAGGCCGAGGTGCGCCTCGCCGCCGCCACGGTGGTCGCGGATCGACACCATCGAGTCGAAGAGGTTGTCACGCATGGCGTTCGGCAGCGGCGGACCCTGGTTGCGCACCGAGAATACCCAGTGCTCGCCCGTCGAGCCGTCGGCCTCGTCGGCACGCCGCAGCGTCAGCACGACCGGCGAACCGGCGCCGGCGAAGTCAACGGCGTTCGAGACGAGCTTGTCGAGCGCCTGAACGATGGCTTCGGGAACGACCGGGCACGGCGCGGCGCCGGCCGCGCAGTCGACCGAGAATTCGCGCGCAGGAAACGCGCTGCGATAGCCGGCGGCGCAGGCGTTCAGCAGCGCCGCCAGGTCGACCGATTCGAGGCGGCTCTGCGCGAGCATCGCCTCGAGGCTCGACGCCTCGCCCATGCTCGCGACGATCCGCTCGAGGCGCTGTGCGCCGTCGCGGGCACGCGCGAGGTAGGCTTCGCGCCCCTGGGGATCGGCCTCGGCGGCCAGGTTGTCCAGCGACGAGCGCACGACCATGATCGGGGTGCGCAGTTCGTGCACCAGCCTTGCGCGCAGGTTGCCGACGTACTGCTGGTGCTGGCGCAGCCGCTCGAGCACGTTGGCGTGGCTCTCGGCGAGCGCGCCGATCTCGTCGCGTATGCGCGGCGCACGGATGCCGCCCACCACGCGGCCTCGCGAATCGATCGCCTGCTCGGCCTGCCGTCGCAGCCTCACGACTCGCGCGACGGTCACCGACCCGACCGCGAGCAGCGCGAGCGCGCTCGCGGCCATCGCCGCCGCGGTGAGCAGCGCGAGCCGCTCGATCGCCTCGCGCGCCACGCCGAGTCGCGAGCCGGTGTTCTCCTCGAGCACCAGCGCGCCGACCACGCGGTCGCCGACCCACAG
>CALMSQ010000199.1:0-5306 GCA_937872345.1 uncultured Burkholderiales bacterium
CTCGGCATCCTCGGCGTGATCGCGATCGCGATGTACTTCGGGCGCGGGGCCGAGTGGTCGCGCGTGCTCGAAGGGGGTCCCACCGGCGCTGGCGGGCCGGGGCGTGCCATCGAGACCGTGCCGCTGAAGCCGCCCGCCACACCCGGCGCCGCGCCTTCCGCGCCGCCTTCCGCGCCGAACCCGCCTTCGTCGTCGACCGATCCCTTGCCGTCGGCGGCGCCCGCTTCGACGGGGGCGGCTGCGTCGCCGACGGCGCCCGCTTCGACGGGGGCGGCGACTGCGCCGTCGCCGACGTCTTCGCCCGCTCGTTCGTCGCCGGATGGGGCAGCTTCCGCCTCTGCGCCGTCGCCGCCTTCCGACGCCGCTGCCACGGCGGCCGGCGTGCCAGCGACGGGCGCCGGCGTGCCGCTGCGCTTGCGCTTCGAGCGCGAGTCGTGGGTCGAGGTGCGCGACGCGGACGGCAAGCTCCTGCTCCACGGAACCCAGCCCGCAGGTAGCGCGCGGGAAATCGCGGGGCGCAAGCCTTACTCGCTCGTGATCGGCAATGCCGCCCACGTGCGGCTCGAGCACGATGGGCGCGAGATCGACCTCGGCGCGATCGCGCGCCAGGGCGTTGCGCGCCTGAAGATCGACTGAAGCGATGCGCGATCCCTGCCTGCCGATGCCTGCGGGACCGGCACCGCGCCGCGCGTCGCGCGCCATGCGGGTCGAATGGGGCGCGCGCAGCGTGCGCGTCGGGGGCGGCGCCCCGGTGGTCGTGCAGTCGATGACCAACACCGACACCGCGGACGCGCCGGCGACGGCCGCGCAGGTGAGGGCGCTGGCGCGCGCCGGTTCCGAACTGGTGCGCATCACGGTGAACACGCCGGCCGCGGCCGCCGCGGTGCCGGCCGTGCGCGATCGCCTCGACCGGATGGGCATCGACGTCCCGCTGGTCGGCGACTTCCACTACAACGGGCACAAGCTGCTCGCGCAGTTTCCCGACTGCGCGCAGGCGCTGTCGAAGTACCGGATCAATCCGGGCAACGTCGGCACCGGCCGCACGCGCGACGACAATTTCGCGCAGATGATCGAGGTCGCGTGCCGCCACGGCAAGCCGGTGCGCATCGGCGTGAACTGGGGCAGCCTCGACCAGGGGCTGCTCGCGCGGCTGATGGACGAGAACGCGGCGCGTGCGCAGCCATGGGACGCGCGCGAGGTGATGCGCGAGGCGCTGGTCGCCTCGGCGATCGACAGCGCGCGCCGGGCCGAGCAACTCGGCCTGTCCGGCGACGCGATCTGCCTGTCGGCGAAGGTCTCGAGCGTGCAGGACCTCATTGCCGTCTATCGCGATCTCGCCGCGCGCTGCGACTGGCCGCTGCACCTCGGTCTCACCGAGGCCGGCATGGGCAGCAAGGGGATCGTCGCGTCGACGGCGGCGATGGCGGTGCTGCTGCAGCAGGGAATCGGCGACACGATCCGCGTCTCGCTCACGCCCGAGCCGGGCGGCGACCGCACCCGCGAGGTCGTGGTCGCGCAGGAGATCCTGCAGACGATGGGCCTGCGCGCGTTCACGCCGATGGTCGTCGCATGCCCCGGATGCGGGCGCACCAGCAGCACGTTCTTCCAGGAGCTCGCTGCGAAGATCCAGGGCTGGCTGCGCGAGCAGATGCCGGCCTGGAAGGAGCGCTACCCCGGCGTCGAGTCGATGCAGGTCGCGGTGATGGGTTGCGTGGTGAACGGGCCCGGCGAGAGCCGGCACGCCGACATCGGCATCTCGCTGCCCGGTGCGGACGAGGCGCCGGTGGCGCCGGTGTTCGTCGATGGCCAGCGCACCGTGACGCTCAAGGGCGATCGCATCGCCGAGGAGTTCCAGGCGATCGTCGACGACTACGTCAGGCGCCGCTACGGCGCGGCCGAACAACGACAACGCGAGGCGTCGCCCGGCGTCGCCTGACGCCGCGCGGCCAACGCGCCGACCAGCATGGATCGAACGACCCAGACGAAGAAGACCCAGCCCGAGAGGCTCAACGGCGTGCGCGGCATGAACGACGTGCTGCCGGCCGACGAGCCGCTGTGGCGGCGCTTCGAGGACGCGGTGGCCGGCGCCATGCGCGCGTACGGCTACAGCCAGATCCGCACGCCGATCGTCGAGCACACGCGGCTCTTCGTGCGCGGCATCGGCGAGGTGACCGACATCGTCGAGAAGGAGATGTACTCGTTCACCGACTCGCTGAACGGCGAGGACCTGACGCTGCGGCCGGAGAACACCGCCGGCGTCGTGCGCGCGGTGATCGAGCACAGCCTGCTCTACGACGGCCCGAAGCGCCTCTGGTATGCCGGGCCGATGTTCCGGCACGAGCGCCCGCAGAAGGGCCGCTATCGGCAGTTCCACCAGGTCGGCGCCGAGGCGCTCGGCATGGCCGGCCCGGACGCCGACGCCGAGGTCATCCTGCTGTGCCAGCGGCTCTGGGATGAACTGGGGCTCGAGGGCGTGCGCCTCGAGATCAACTCGCTGGGCGCGTCGCACGAGCGGCGGGCGCAACGCGAGGCGCTGATCGCCTACTTCGAGGCGCACCGCGACGTGCTCGACGCCGAAGCGCAGCGACGGCTTCACAGCAATCCGCTTCGCATCCTCGACACCAAGAACCCCGCGATGCAGGCGCTGGCCGAGCAGGCGCCGCGCCTGATCGACTACCTCGGGCCCGAGTCGCTCGCGCACTTCGAGCGGCTGCAGGGCTTGTTGCGCTCGCAGAACCTGCCGTTCCGCATCAATCCGCGCCTGGTGCGCGGGCTCGACTACTACAACCTGACCGTGTTCGAATGGGTCGCCGACGTCGGCGGCACGGCGCTCACGGTCTGCGGCGGCGGCCGCTACGATCCGCTGGTCGAGATGCTCGGCGGCAAGCCCGCCCCGGCCTGCGGGTTCGCGATCGGCGTCGAGCGGGTGCTCGAGCTGATGCGCGCGCGCGGCGACGCGGCGGCGCAACCGCAGTGCGACGTCTACGTCGTGCACCAGGGCGACGAGACGCTCGACTCGGCGCTGCAGGCGGCCGAGCGGCTTCGCGACGCGGGGCTCGACGTGATCCTGCACTGCGGCGGGGGCAGCTTCAAGTCGCAGTTCAAGCGTGCCGACACGAGCGGCGCGCAACTCGCGGTGATCGTCGGCGCCGACGAACTCGCGCGGGGCGAGGTGTCGGTGAAGTGGCTGCGCTCCGGCGAGGCCGGGGCCGCGGGCCCGCAGCAAGCGGTGGCGATCGATCGGCTGGCCGAGGTGGTCGTCGATGCGATCGTGGCGAACCAGGACAATCCGGAAAATCCGGGGCAATAGGGACAGGGACGGTCGATGGCCTACAACCTCGAAGAGCAGGAACAGCTCGAGAACCTGAAGGCGTTCTGGAAGCAGTACGGCAACTTCATCGTCACCGTGATCACGGTCGCGGCGCTGGCGGTGGCGGGCTGGCGCGGCTGGGGCTGGTACCAGGTGCGCGAGGCCGCCCAGGCGTCGGCGGTCTACGAGCAGTTGCGCGAGGCGGCGTCGGCGAAGGACGTCGACAAGGTGCGCGCGACGGCGGGCACGCTGTTCGAGCAGTACGGCGGCACCGCCTACGGCGAGATGGCGGCGCTGGTCGCGGCGCGTGCCTACGTCGAGGCCGGCGACCCCAAGGCTGCGAAGGTCACGCTCGAGTGGGCCGTCTCCAACGCGAAGGACGACGAGTTCCGCCACGCTGCGCGCTTGCGGCTCGCGGCGTTGCTCATCGACGAGAAGGCCTACGACGAGGCCGGCAAGCTGCTCGGGGCGCAGGCGCCCGGACGCTTCGCCGGTGAATACGCCGATCGTCGCGGCGACCTGCTGGTCGCGCAGGGCAAGACCGCAGAGGCGCGCGCGGCCTACCGCGAGGCGCTCGAGGCGCTGGCGCCCGACAGCCCGATGCGCCGCCTGGTGCAGCTCAAGCTCGACTCGCTGGGCACGGAGGGCGACCGATGAGCCCGGCCAACGTTCCGGCGCGTCGCCGCGTGCTCGTGCTGGCCGGCGCCGTGGCGCTGGCCTCGCTCGGCGGCTGCGGCATCTGGCCCTGGTCGGCCTCGAAGCCGCCGCTGCCCGAACTGCCCCCCGTCACTGCACCGGCGAACGCGCGCGTCGCCTGGTCGCTGTCCCTTCCGGGAGCCGGCGTCGGCTTCCAGCCGGTGGTGGCCGGCGGCAGCCTGTTCGCCGCCGCGCGCGACGGCACCGTCGTGCGCGTCGACCCCTCCAACGGCCGGGTGCAGTGGCGATCGAACGCCGGGCAGGCGCTGATCACCGGCGTGGGCAGCGACGGTGAAACCGTCGTGGTGGCCGGGCAGGACGGCTCGCTGATCGCGCTCGACCGCGACGGCCGGCCGAAGTGGAGCGTGCAGACCGGGGCCGAAGTGGTCACCGTTCCGAGCGTCGCACTCGGCCTGGTGCTGGTGCGCACCAGCGACAACCGGGTCGCCGCCTTCGAGACCGACACCGGCAAGCGACGCTGGACCTTCCAGCGGCAGAACCCGCCGCTCGTGCTGCGGCAGACCTCGCTGATCGCGATGGACACGGGATCGGCCTACGTCGGGCTTCCCGGCGGCCGGCTGGTGTCGCTGTCGCTCGAGACCGGCGCGATGCACTGGGAGGCCGCGGTCGCGATCCCGCGCGGCTCCAACGAGATCGAGCGCATTGCCGACGTGGTCGGCTCGCCGCTAGTGAGCGGTCGCGAGGTGTGCGCCGCGACGTTCCAGGGCCGCGTGGGGTGCTTCGACGCGTCGTCGGGGCGGGCGCGCTGGGCGCGCGACCTGTCGTCGCCGTCGGGGCTCGACCTCGACGGCAGCCTGGTGGTCGTGCCCGACGAGCGCGGCGACGTGCATGCCTTTTCGCGCAGCGGCGCAAGCGTCTGGCGGCAGGACAAGCTGCGCCGGCGCGGGCTCGCCGCTCCGCTGCTGACGCCGCGATTCGTGCTGCTCGGCGACAGCACCGGACGGGTCCACGGCCTGTCGCGCGACGACGGCGCGATTGCGGCACGGCTGGCGACCGATGGCTCGGCGATCGTCGCGGCGCCGGTTGCGGCCTCGGGCCTGGCCGTCGTGCAGACGAGCGCCGGCGCGCTGTACGCGCTCGGCGTGGACTAGCCCGCCATGGCGCGCTTGCCGGTGCTGGCGCTGGTCGGCCGGCCCAACGTCGGCAAGTCGACGCTGTTCAACCGGCTCACGCGCAGCCGCACCGCGTTGGTCGCCGACGTGCCCGGCCTGACGCGCGACAGGCAATACGGGCGCGGGCGCCTGGGCGACCACCCCTTCATCGTGATCGACAGCGGCGG
>CALMSQ010000200.1:0-5294 GCA_937872345.1 uncultured Burkholderiales bacterium
ACGCAGGTGTACACCTCGCTCGACTTCCAGCGGCTCGCGGCGGTCTACGACGCTGCCCACCCTCGCGCACGCCGACGCGGCGGCTCCTGACCACTATTTCCTATCTTGCGGCGCTCGGGGCCGCTAAGTTCCGCACATCGTGAAGGGGTATCGCGGGGCGACGCGCCTGCGCCGCCGGGCTTCGCCGGTGCTCCCGAACGCAACCGGGTTGCATCGTGCGACCCGCTCGTACGGAACTGGCGATGAGTGCGATGATCGAGCAGGTGACGGGCCCCCGCGAGTCGCGCGCGCGGGAATTGATTCGCCGCTTCGGCGCCCGGCTGACCGTGGCGCGGGTGCGCGTGCTGGCCGAATTGCTGGAAGCTGAGTCGGCACTTACTCACATCGAGTTGCAGAAGCGGGTCGAGGCCGGGGCCGAGCCGATCGATCGCGTCACCCTTTACCGGGTGCTCGAGTGGCTCGAGGAAACCGGCGTCGTGCATCGGGTGGCGGGGCCGGACCGGGTCTTTCACTTCGCGGCGCGACAGGTCCGGCGACCGCACGGGCACTTCCGTTGCGTGCAGTGCGCCCGCATGTACTGCATCGAGGAGCCGGGCACGCTCGCGCGCAGTGTCCGCGCGCTGCTGCCGACCGGGTTCTCGGGCGAAGAGATCGAGGTGACGGTGTCCGGGCGATGCGCCCGCTGTGCAAGCCCGTAGAATGCGCGGTCCAGAGAGGGATTCCGATGGCCAACACTCACGTCCCGGTGACCATTCTCACCGGCTTCCTGGGCAGCGGGAAGACCACGCTGCTCAACCGCATCCTCCGCGAACAGCACGGCCACCGCATCGCGGTGATCGAGAACGAGTTCGGCGAGGAGGGAGTGGACAACGACCTGCTGCTTCAGGAGCGCGACGAGCAGATCGTCGAGATGAACAACGGCTGCATCTGCTGCACCGTGCGCGGCGACCTGATCCGCATCCTGGGCGACTTGCGCGAGCGCCGCGAGCGCGGCGAAATCGGCTTCGAGCGCGTGGTCATCGAGACCACCGGCATGGCCGACCCCGGTCCGGTCGCGCAGACCTTCTTCATCGACGACGACATCGCCGACTATTACCTGCTCGACGCGGTCATCACCATCGTCGATGCCCGCCATGGGGAGCAGCAGCTCGACGAGCACAAGGAAGCCCAGGAGCAGGTCGGCTTCGCCGACCGCATCCTGATGTCGAAGGTCGACCTGGTCGACGAACCGGCGCGCGAGCGCCTCACCGCGCGGCTGCGGCGGATGAATCCGCGCGCCCCGGTGCGCCCGGTGCACTTCGGCAATGCCCCGATCGCCGAGATCCTCGACATCCGCGGCTTCAACCTGAACGCGGTGCTCGAGATCGACCCGAGCTTCCTGGAGAGCGACGACCACGAGCACGACGACGCGGTGCAGTCGTTCGTGTTCCGCTCGGACAAGCCGTTCGACTCGCTGAAACTCGAGGATTTCCTGTCCGGCCTGATCCAGGTTTACGGCCCCGACATGTTGCGGTATAAAGGCGTGCTTTACATGAAGGGGTCCGATAGGCAGACGGTGTTCCAGGGGGTCCACATGATGATGGGCGCCGACGCAGGACGCCGCTGGCAGCCGGGCGAAAAGCGGTCGAGCAGGATGGTCTTCATCGGACGAAACCTGCCGAAAGACACCTTCATCAAGGGCCTGGAGCAGTGTCTGGCATGATCCGCCGTCCGCGGCGCGACGCGGTCCGTTCCACCCAGGCATTCCTCGCAGGCAGCGCCCGGCGGGCGCACAGGTACTGACATCATGGCAGCGACGAAGGAAAAGAAACCCCTGACCGAGGCGGAATTGCTGAAGATGCCCGACTCGGACTACATGAACGAGGCGCAGCTCGCGTTCTTCCGCCAACGCCTGCAGCAGATGGAAAAGGATCTGCTGGCCAACGCCGACGAGACGACCGAGCACCTGCGGGAAACCGTGATCGTGCCCGACCCGGCCGACCGCGCGACGATCGAGGAAGAGCACGCGCTCGAGCTGCGCACCCGCGATCGCGAGCGCAAGCTGCTCAAGAAGGTCCAGCAGTCGCTGGCCCGCATCGAAAGCGGCGACTACGGCTTCTGCGAGGAAACCGGCGAGCCGATCGGCATTCCCCGCCTGCTGGCGCGGCCCACCGCCACGCTGTCGCTCGAGGCGCAGCAGCGCCGCGAACTGCGCCAGAAACTCTACGGGGATTGACCACCGATGACAGGCGGCTGACGGCCGACTCGCGGTCGTCGGCGGCCCGATCGGCGCCAGGGGGTGCGTGCTAGACTGGCCCGGCCCCCCGAACGATTGCTTCGCACGTTCGGGGACCCGCTTCCAGCGCCGCATCGAAAGGTCCAGGTGGTCTTCTCCCTGTTCAACCGGAAGGAAAGGCAAGACGCGCGCCGGGCGCGCGAAGCGATGCTTGCCAGGACCGCCGACTCCCGGCCCGGCCCCAGCCCGGACACGCTCGCCGCCCAGCGCGAGGCGGCGCGTCGGACCGAAGAGAAGATCAACCAGATCGAATCCGAGATGATCGCCGCGGCCGCCGTCGCGCGTGCGGGGGCCAATCGTCCGCCGATGGGCCCCGCCACGGCGGCGCGCGCCGAGGCCCCCACGGTTCCGAAGGCGGCGCACCCGGCGCAGGCCGCCGAGGCCGCGACCGCGCTGCTCGGCGACCAGGCCGGCGCGATGGCGATCGACGTGAACGGCTCGGCCCTGCCGAGCGTGCTCGAGGAAGCGGCCATCCTCTATTCGAACGGCCAGGCGCAGCCGGCATCGCTCGCGCTGCGGCAGGCGCTGGCCGACACCGGCCTGGGCAGCTACCAGACGCTCGCGTGGCTGATGCTGCTCGACCTGCACCAGGCGCTCGGCGACCGACCGTCGTTCGAAGCGCTGGCGCTGGAATACGCGGCGCGCTTCGAGTCCTCGCCTCCGGGCTGGAACGAGCAACTCGGCGCGCCGGCCAGCGCCGCGCGCGCCGCAGCGGTCAACGGCACCGCGGCCGTCGATTTCCCGGTGATCCTCGACGGATCGATCGCCGCGCAGATCGACTCGATCGTCGCTGCGTCGGCGCGGCGGCGGGAGACGATGGTCGACTTCGGCCGGGTCGAGGCGCTCGACGCCGGCGCCGCCGAGCACCTGCTGCGCCTGCTCAAGCACTTCGACCGATCGCCGAACGCGCTGGTCGTGCGCGGCGCCGAGGCGCTGTTCGCGGCGGCGCGCAACGCGATCGAGCCGGGGCGGCGCGACCCTTCCGAGGCCGGCTGGATGCTCGCGCTTCAGGCGCTGCGCGTGCTCGGTCGGCAGCAGGCCTTCGAGGACCTGAGCATCGAATACTGCGTGACCTACGAGGTCTCGCCGCCTTCCTGGGAGCCGATCGGCAGCGCGATCCGCGCCGGCGAGCCGGCCGCTGCCGCAGGTCCGGCGCCGGCCGCGCCACCGCGCCCGGAGGCGAGCGCGTTCGTGCTGCGCGGAGACGTGCTCGGCCGCATGCAGGACGAACTGCAGGCCCTGCGCGCGCATGCCGCGAATCGCGGCGAGGTGGTGGTCGATTGCCGCGGATTGCGCCGGATGGAGTTCGTCGCGGCCGGCGACCTGCTCAACGAAGTGGTCACGATGCGCTCGGCCGGCAGGCAGGTGCTGTTCGTCGAGCCGAATTACCTGGTCTATGCGCTGATGCTCGTCATGGGCATCCAGGATCTCGCCGAGATCCGCCGGCGTAAGATCTGATCCTCGGGTTCCGGCGCCGCCCCCCGGGCGGCGCGGAGCGTTCCCGCGCCGGGCGGGCTTGTACCGGCGCCGGCCGACCCCATATCGCACAGCATGGAACAATTCCACGGCACGACCATCGTCTCGGTGCGGCGCGGCACGACCGTCGCACTGGGCGGCGACGGCCAGGTCACGCTGGGCAACGTCGTCGTCAAGGCGGGCGCGCGCAAGGTCAGGCGCCTGTACAACGACCAGGTGCTGGCCGGCTTCGCCGGCGGCACCGCCGACGCGTTCACGCTGTTCGAGCGCTTCGAGGCCAAGCTCGACAAGCACTCGGGGCACCTGGTGCGCGCCGCCGTCGAGCTTGCCAAGGACTGGCGCACCGACCGGATGCTGCGCCGGCTCGAGGCGATGCTGGCGGTCGCCGACCGCGAAGCGTCGCTCGTCATCACCGGCAACGGCGACGTGCTCGAGCCCGAGCACGGGCTGATCGCGATCGGCAGCGGCGGGCCGTATGCGCAGTCGGCCGCGCGCGCGCTGCTCGAGAACACCGAGCTCGACGCCGAGACGATCGTGCGCAAGTCGCTGGCCATCGCCGGCGAGATCTGCATCTACACCAACCAGCACCACACGATCGAGACGCTCGGCTGAACGGCCGGGCGCTCGCGCGAGCCGCCATGACTCCGATGACTCCCGAAGAGATCGTCTCCGAGCTCGACAAGCACATCGTCGGGCAGGACGCCGCCAAGCGCGCAGTGGCGATCGCGCTTCGCAACCGCTGGCGCAGGCAGCAGGTCGCCGAGCCGCTGCGCCAGGAGATCACGCCGAAGAACATCCTGATGATCGGGCCTACGGGCGTGGGCAAGACCGAGATCGCGCGCCGGCTCGCCCGGCTCGCGAACGCGCCGTTCATCAAGGTCGAGGCGACCAAGTTCACCGAAGTGGGCTACGTCGGCCGCGACGTCGACACGATCATCCGCGATCTGGCCGAGATGGCCGTCAAGCAGGTTCGCGAGCAGGAGACGAAGCGCGTCCAGCAACGCGCGCTCGACGCGGCCGAGGATCGCGTGCTCGACGCGCTGCTGCCGCCGCCGCGCAACATCGGTTTCGCAGCGGCCGAGGGCGGCGAATCGACGGATTCGGCCACGCGCCAGAAGTTCCGCAAGAAGCTGCGCGAGGGCGAGCTCGACGACAAGGAGATCGAGATCGAGCTCTCGATGTCGATGCCCGCGATGGAGCTGATGGGCCCGGCCGGCATGGAAGAGATGACGCAGCAGCTGCAGTCGCTGTTCGCGAACATGCCGGGGCGCCGCAAGCCGCGCAAGCTGCGCATCCGCGACGCGATGAAGCTCCTCGCCGACGAAGAGGCCGCCAAGCTCGTCAACGACGACGAGATCAAGGCCAAGGCGCTCGGCGCGGTCGAGCAGAACGGCATCGTCTTCATCGACGAGATCGACAAGGTTGCCTCGCGCACCGACGTGCACGGCGCCGACGTCTCGCGCCAGGGCGTGCAGCGCGACCTTCTGCCGCTGATCGAAGGCACGGCGGTCAACACCCGCTACGGCGTCGTGCGCACCGACCA
>CALMSQ010000201.1:0-2010 GCA_937872345.1 uncultured Burkholderiales bacterium
AGGTGCGCGCAGACGCCGGTGGCCACCGCCTCCTGGCCGGTCGACAGGTGCAGCGGCCCGCGCACCTGCGCGCGCGCACCGCTCGCCTGCCCGAACGCGGCGACGCCGCCGCGGCTGGCTTCTTCCGCCGCGTCCTCGAACGCGCGGATGCGGCACATCGTGTGATAGAGCCCGAGCAGCCGGTCGGCGTCGAGCGCGGAATCGTCGGTCATCGTGGGCGGAAATTCCGGGAACGGGTCGAGCCCGGAATCGTACACGCAGCGGAACGGCCGCTGCGCCGGCTCAACGGGCGCGCCCGCTCACCGCGCCAGCGCGCGCATCTCGGCGTACAGGTCGGCCTTGCCCTCGAAGCCGATGCCCGGCAGTTCAGGCAGCGTGACGTGGCCATCCTCGACGCGCACGCCGTCGGGAAAGCCGCCATAGGGCTGGAACAGGTCGGGATACGACTCATTGCCGCCCAAGCCCAGCCCCGCCGCGATCGCCAGCGACATCTGGTGGCCGCCGTGCGGGATGCAGCGGCTGCGCGACCAGCCGTGTTCGTCCAGCATCGCGAGCGTGCGCAGGTACTCCACCAGGCCGTAGCTCAGCGCGCAGTCGAACTGCAGCCAGTCGCGATCGGGCCGCATGCCGGCATAGCGGATCAGGTTGCGCGCATCCTGCATCGAGAACAGGTTCTCGCCGGTGGCCATCGGCTTGTCGTAGTGGTTCGCGAGCTCGGCCTGCAGCGCGTAGTCGAGCGGGTCGCCCGCCTCCTCGTACCAGAAGAGGTCGTACTGCGCGAGCGCCTTCGCGTAGTCGATCGCGGTGGGCAGGTCGAAGCGCCCGTTGGCGTCGACCGCGAGCCGCTGGCCCGGCCCCAGCAGCGCGAGCACCGCCTCGATGCGCCGGCAGTCCTCGGCCAGCGACGCGCCGCCGATCTTCATCTTCACCACCGAGTAGCCGCGGTCGAGGTAGCTCATCATCTCCTGCGTCAACCCGTCGAGGCCCTTGCCCGGCCAGTAGTAGCCGCCCGCCGCGTAGACGAACACCCGCCGATTCGGGCGGCCGTCGCCGTAGCGGTCGGCAAGCCACTGGAAGAGCGGCTTGCCCTCGATCTTCGCGACCGCGTCCCAGACCGCCATGTCGATCGTGCCCACCGCGACCGAGCGCTCGCCGTGTCCGCCCGGCTTCTCGTTGGTCATCATCGCGGCCCAGATCCGGTGCGGACACAGCACGCCGCGCTCGTCGAGCAGGCTGTCGGGCGCGGCGCCGAGCACGCGCGGAATGAAGCGCTCGCGCATCAGCGCGCCCTGCCCGTAGCGGCCGTTCGAGTTGAAGCCGTAGCCGATCACGGGCCGGCCGTCGCGCACCTGGTCGGTGACCACGGCCACCAGGCTCAGCGTCATTTTCGAGAAGTCGATGTACGCATTGCGGATGTTCGACGCGATGGGGCGCGTCGATTCGCGGATTTCGAGGATTCTCATTGGGGCTGTTCTTTTCGATGCAGAAGCGAACGAATCGGGGTGGCGCGTCATGAACCAGAGTGTTTCGAGCCTATAACAAGCCGAGTACCTTGCCCGCACGCTAAAGGCTGCCTATCGCATGAGGCAGCGTTCAGCCCATGCGAACGGGCTGCGGTGATCGATTCGTCGGCGTGGCCCCGTCCCTCCCCCCTTTCTGCGCACAAGGATCCAGCGTATTCTGCACAGAATTCTGTAACCATACGCCGGAAGCCGATCATGGGATTCAAGGCCAGCGACGTCGTGCCCTTCACGCAGGCCCGGGCCAACCTCTCGGAACTCGCCGAACAGGTGAAGGCCGGCGCCGAGAAGATCATCACCAAAAACGGCGAGAGCTACGTCGCGCTGATCGATTCCGACCGACTCGACTATTACCACCGGCTGGAGCGCGAGCGCATCCACCTGCTGTTGATCGAGGACGCACGCCGCGGCCTGGCGGACGTCGTGGCGGGCCGCACACAAGAGGCGGACGTGGCCGTTGCGGCGCTGCAAAAGCGCCGCGCCGCCGCGG
>CALMSQ010000202.1:0-3224 GCA_937872345.1 uncultured Burkholderiales bacterium
ATCGATGCGCTGCGCGGAATCGGAGAGTTGCTCGCCTACCTGAAGGAGCCCGAGCCGCCGAAGGGCCTGCGCGATGCATGGGACAAGTGGCCGGTGCTTCGGCAGGTGATGAACATGGCGCCTCGCGAGATCTCCGGCGCACCATGTCAGCAGGTCGTGCACGAAGGCGACGCGGTCGACCTCGCGCAATTGCCGGTGCAGACCTGCTGGCCGGGCGACGCCGCGCCGCTGATCACCTGGGGACTCGTGGTCACGCGCGGGCCGAACGCGCCGCGCCAGAACCTCGGCATCTATCGACAGCAGGTGATTGGCCCGAACCGCACGATCATGCGCTGGCTCGCGCATCGCGGTGGCGCACTCGACTTTCGCGCGCACGCGGCACGGCACCCTGGCGAGCCGTTCCCGATCGCAGTCGCGCTGGGCGCCGATCCTGCGACCACGCTCGCCGCAGTGACGCCAGTGCCCGACACGCTGTCCGAGTACCAGTTCGCCGGGCTGCTGCGCGGCGCGAAGACCGAGCTCACGGCCTGCGTCGGCAACGACTTGCGCGTGCCGGCATCGTCGGAGATCGTCCTCGAAGGCTCGATCCGCCCGGATCCGGACGCGAGTGCGACGCTGGTCCACGCAAGGCGCCTGGGCTGGACGCACGACCTTCCGCCTGCGGCGCGCAACGGCTGGGAGATGGCGCTCGAGGGCCCCTACGGCGACCACACCGGCTACTACAACGAGCAGGACTGGTTCCCGGTGTTCACGATCGATCGCATCACGATGCGCCGCGATCCGATCTATCACTCGACGTACACCGGCAAGCCTCCCGACGAGCCCGCGGTGCTCGGCGTCGCGTTGAACGAGCTGTTCGTGCCGATCCTCAGGAAGCAGTTCCCCGAGATCGTCGATTTCTATCTGCCGCCCGAAGGATGCTCGTACCGGATGGCGGTCGTGTCGATGCGCAAGCAGTACCCGGGGCACGCGAAGCGCGTGATGTTCGGGATCTGGAGCTTCCTGCGCCAGTTCATGTACACCAAGTTCATCGTCGTGACCGACGACGACATCGACGTGCGCGACTGGAAGGAAGTGATCTGGGCGATCACCACGCGAGTCGACCCGGTTCGCGACACGACGCTGGTCGAGCGCACGCCGATCGACTACCTCGACTTCGCCTCGCCGGTATCCGGGTTGGGCTCGAAGATGGGCATCGACGCGACCGGCAAGTGGCCGGGCGAGACGACGCGCGAGTGGGGTCGCCCGATCGTGATGGACGATTCGGTCAGGAAGCGGGTCGACGCGATCTGGTCGGAACTCGGTCTCTGACCGGCGAACCGGTCAGTGCCCACGCAACCCCGAAGGCCAGCACCGTCAGCAGCGGCGCCGAGGTGTCGGGAGTGCGGCCGGGTATCCACCCCTGCGCGAGTTCGGTGAGCATCAGGATGACCGCCGCCGCCGCGGGCCACGCGATGCGCCGGCGCCCGGTGTCCTCGCCGCGCAGCGCCGACCAGCGCAGCGACAGCGTCAGCATCGCGCCGAGCCATCCGAAGTAGAGCGCGAGTTCGAGGGCGGCGAGCAGCCCGCCGCGCCCCACCTGCGGCCACCACGAAACGCCGCGCGCGAGCGGCTCGCCCGCCTGTGGCGCGAGCTGGTAGGCGAGCACCGACAGCAACGCCAGCGCGGCCGGCAGGCGCGTGAGCCAGGTGCCCGACGCCAGCGAGCACACCAGCGCGCTCACGGGAAGCGCGAGCGCCATCCCGGCGAGTTCCTCGAACGACAGCGCGGGCACGTCGAGCAGCACTTGCCCGAGCGTCGCCGCGACAGCCAGCAGCGCCAGCCCGCGCAGCGCCGTCGAGACGTCGTCGGGCAGCGCGCGCAGCGCCACGCCGATCGCCGCCCATCCAAGCAAATGTCGTGCGAGTCTCCACGGATCGAGCGGCACCCCGTCGACGAGATGCCGCAGGAACGAGAGGTTGCCGCGGATCGTGCCCACGTCGAGCGTGAAGCGCCACGGCGCGAGCGACAACACCATCCAGGCGCCCACGCACAGCGCTACCGGCCACCACAGCGGCGCATCGACGGCCGCCGCCAGCGCCGGCCGCGCCCGCGCCAGCCGCAGCAGCCGAGTCGCCACCGGCAACGCCATCAGGCCGAGCAGTCCGCCGGCCGAGTTGGTCGACCAGTCGTACCAAGACGAGACGCGTCCCGGCAGGCACGCCTGCAGCGTTTCCATCGCCAGGGAAAATCCGGCGATCGACGCGAACGCGGCGGCGAGCACCCAGGCGCGCGCGCGAAGCCGCGCGGCCCACGCCGCGGCCATCAGGCCCAGCGGCACGTACGCCACCAGGTTCGCGAGCCCGTCGCTGCGCGACAGGTGGCTGCCCTGCTGCACCAGCGGGACCACGCACGCGCCGGGGGCCGCGCCGGCAAGCGACTGGTAGGCAATGAACGCGAGGTACGCTGCGAACGCCGACAAGAGCGCGGCGCGCGGCGCTTCAGCCGTTCGCATACACCCAGCGCAGGAACTCGTCCTGCAGCGCGCGGCTCGCCGCGGCAGCCGGGCCGTTGACGATCAACGCGACCGAATAGCGACGGCCCGACGCGGCCTGCACGTAGCCCGCGATCGATCGCACGCCCTCGAGGCTGCCGGTCTTGATCCACGCGCGCCCGGCGATCGGCTCGCCGGCCAGCCGCGCCTTCATCGTTCCGTCGATGCCGACGACGGGCAACGAATCGCGGACCAGGTCGGCCAGGGGCCCTGCCGCCGCGTGCCGCAGCAACTGCGCGAGTTGCGCCGCGCTGGCGCGCGAATCCCGCGACAGACCTGATCCGTTGTCGAGCAGGAGCCCGCGAAACCGCAACCCTTGCGCGTCGAGCCAGTCACCGATCACGCGCCGCGCAGCGGCCGCGGTCGCCGGATGCGTGCCCGCTTCGGCGGCCACCTGAAGCATCAGCTGGCGCGTCATCACGTTGTTGCTGAACTTGTTGATGTCGTGCACCACGTCGGCGAGCGTGCGTGGCGAGACCCAGACCAGCCATGGCTCGCCGATGGACGCACCGCGCTCGATGCGCGTGTGCCCGCTCCAGCGCCCACCGGCTGCCTGCCACGCGGCCTTGAACAGCGCGTACACGAACTGACGATGGTCGAGCATCGCGGCAAAGAGGCCCTGCTCGCCGCAGGCGCGCGAGTAACTGCCCGACACGCTGACCGAGGGCTCGCCGCGGCGCACGCCGTCGCG
>CALMSQ010000203.1:0-3495 GCA_937872345.1 uncultured Burkholderiales bacterium
GACGATCGCGCCGCCGCGCTGCGCGCGGCGCGATCGTTTCGCGAGCGGCTCGCGGCGATCCGCGCGCGCTACGCGGGATCGAGGCCGGTTCGCGTCTTCGTGCAGATCTGGTCGTCGCCGCTGATCGGCGTCGGCGAGCGCGACGTGATCGGCGACGCGGTGCGCAGCTGCGGCGCGCGCAACGTGCTCGCCGACGCGGCCGTGGCGGCGCCGCGGATCGACCCCGAGTCGGTGATCGCCGCACGTCCCGAGATGGTGCTCGCGACCGACGGCACGCGGTCCGAGCGCCTGTGGCGCGAACGCGGCGTGCTCGCGCCGCAGGGGACGGCGCGCTTCGCGTCGTTCGACGCGACGACGATGGAGCGCCCGGGGCCGCGCGTGCTCGATGCCGTCGAGCAACTGTGTGCCGCGATCGACATGGCGCGGCGCTCGACCCCCTGAATGCAACCGTGGTGCGCGTTGTTTGCTAACATCGCGGCATCGCAACCCAGGAGCTCACGCATGCCCGTCGTCGCGGTCGTAAACCCCAAGGGAGGTGTCGGCAAGACTACGCTCGCGACGAACCTCGCAGGCTTCTACGCGTCGAACGACCATCGCACCATGCTCGGCGACTTCGATCGACAGCAGTCGGCCAGGCATTGGCTCACGCTGCGCCCCGCCGGCGTCAAGCCGATCGAGAGCTGGGAGATGAACGGCGAGGTCGCGCGCCCGCCGCGCGGCGTCACCCACGTCGTGCTCGACACGCCGGCGCAGATCACCGGCAAGCGACTCTCCGAGGTCGTGCGGGTGGCCGACCGCATCCTCGTGCCGCTGCAACCGTCGATGTTCGACGTGCTCGCCACGCAGCAGTTCCTCGAGGAACTGCGGGCGGGGTTCGCCAACCTTCGCCGTTTCCAGGAGACCGTGGGCATCGTCGGGATGCGCGTGGACACGCGCACGCGCGCCGCCGAGCAGCTGGCGCGCTTCGTCGGCAGCCTCGGTCTGCCGGTGGCGGGGTACGTACGCGACACGCAGAACTACGTGCACCTCGCCGCGCACGGGCTCACCGTGTTCGACGTGCCGTCGCAGCGTGTCGACAAGGATCGCGCGACCTGGGAGCCGCTGCTGCAGTGGCTCGCGCGCTGAGGCGCGCCGCATCGACACGCCTTCCTCGCCTTCCTGGCCGGCCTCTCCGGCCTCTTCCGTCTTTCCCGCCTTTCCGGCCGTAGCGCAGCCCGGCGCTCGCGTCTCGCTGCGACTGGTCGAGGAGCGTCACGAGACACTTGCCGTCGTGCGCGGCGTCGTGCAACCGGCGCAACTGTCGACCGATCGCGGCGCGATGGTCACGGTGTGGCTCGACGGCGAATCGGGGTACTGCGCGACGGCCGACCTCTCGGCGCGAGGACTGCAGGCGGCGGCCGACTGCGCCGCCCAGTGGGCGCGCGCGGCGCGCGGGCGAGGCCTCGGGCTCGCCGAGGCGCCCTGGCAGCTTCCGGGTGCGACGCTGCGCTACGAGGGCCCCGCGGACGAGCCCCTGCCTTCGCGCGCCGAACTGCTCGCGATGCTTCGCGCCGAAGCCGAGGCGATGGCGCGCGACCCGCGGGTGGTTCACTGGTCCGCGAGCCTGCGCGCCACCGAGTCGGCGCAGCGGCTGTGGGTCGACGCCGCGCTGGTCGCCGAGCAGTCGTTCCGGTTCGTCGAGCCCAATCTCGAGGCGACCGCGTTCGCCGACGGTCGCTCGCAGACGCGCACGCTCGGCGGCCAGTACAACGGCTTTTGCCGGCAGGGCGGCCGGGCCGCGTTGCGTGATTCCGGAATGATCGGCGGCGGCGCGCGCGTCGCCGACGAGGCGCTGCAGTTGCTGGGCGCGCCGAACTGCCCCGACGGCGCGCGCGACCTGCTGCTGTCGCCGGACCAGATGATGCTGCAGATTCACGAATCGATCGGGCATCCGCTCGAACTCGACCGGATCCTCGGCGACGAGCGCAACTTCGCGGGCACTAGCTTCGTCACGACCGACATGTTCGGCAGTTACCGCTACGGCTCGCCGCTGCTGAACGTGAGCTTCGACCCTGCCGTGAGCGGCGAGTTCGCCAGCTATGCCGCCGACGACGACGGCACCGCGGCGCGCCCGCAACGCCTGATCGAGCGCGGCATCCTGCTGCGCGCGCTCGGCGGCGAACTGTCGCAGGCGCGCGCCCGCGCACTCGGCCGGCCGGTCGAAGGCGTCGCGTCGTCGCGCGCCAGCGGCTGGCACCGGCCACCGATCGACCGGATGGCGAACCTGAACCTCGAGCCCGGCGAGGCGACGCTCGAGTCGATGATCGCGTCGGTCGAGCGCGGCATCTGGATGCAGACCAACGCTTCGTGGTCGATCGACGATTCGCGCAACAAGTTCCAGTTCGGCTGCGAATGGGGGCGCCTGATCGAAGGCGGGCGGCTCACGACGCTGGTGCGCAATCCGAACTACCGAGGCACGTCGGCCAGCTTCTGGCGCAGCCTGGCCGCCGTGGGTGACCGCTCGACGATGCAGGTGCTCGGCACGCCGTTCTGCGGCAAGGGCGAGCCCGGGCAGATCGCGCGCGTCGGGCACGCGTCGCCGGCATGCCTGTTCCGGTCGATCGACGTGTTCGGGGGCGAATCGTGACCGCCCGCCCGGCGTTCGCCGCGCACTTCGACGCCGTGGCCCGGTTCGTCGCCGCGGCGGCCGGGCCCGGCGAGGTCCTCTTCGCCAGCCTGCGGGCCGAGCGCAGCGACTTCGTGCGGGTCAATCGCGCGCGGGTCCGGCAGGCCGGCACGGTCGAGCGTGCGACAGTGAGCCTTCGCCTGATCGACGGCGGGCGCCAGGCACGCATGACCTGCACGCTGGGCGAGTCCGAAGCGATGCAGGCGGTGCTCGCGGGCGGCCTCGCCGAATTGCGCGCCGCGGTCGCGCAACTGCCCGTCGATCCGCATGCCTGCTGGCAGCCGGTGCCGGGCAGCAGCGAGCGCGTCGACGGCGCCGGCGTGCCCGATGCGGGCGTCGTGATCGACGCGATCGTTGCAGCCGCCGAAGGCGACGACCTGGTGGGGCTCTACGCGGCCGGGCCGGTGGTGCGCGCGCTGGCCAGCAGCCTCGGCCATCGCCACTACCACGAGACGGTCTCGTCGACCTTCGATTTCTCGGTGCAGGTGGGCGGCGATCGCGCGGTCAAGGACACCTGGTTCGCCGAGCGCTGGGACGCGCAATCCTTGCGGGCGGCGATCGGCGCCGCTCGCGAGCGCGCGCGCGTCCTGCGTCGGCCGCCGCGGCGCCTCGCGCCCGGCGACCATCGGGTGCTGCTCGCGCCGCAGGCGCTGGCCGAACTGGTGGCGCTGCTGGGCTGGGGCGGTTTCTCCGAGCGGGCCTGGCGCAGCGGCCAGTCGCCGCTGGCGCGCGCGACGCGCGGCGAGGCCGCGCTGCATCCGTCGCTCACGCTGGTCGACGACCTCGACGCGTTCGGCGTGCCGCGCTTCCAGGCCGACGGCTTCGAGCGC
>CALMSQ010000204.1:0-3496 GCA_937872345.1 uncultured Burkholderiales bacterium
CCGAAGATCGGCGGCGCGATCGACATGCCGACGTCGAGCCCCGAGTAGACCACGCCGTAGACCCGCCCGGTCGCGCCCGGGGGTGCGGCGCGCCGGATCAGCATGTCGCGCGACGGATTGGCGATGCCTCCGGCGACGCCCATGACGCCGAACAGCACCGGCACGAGCCCCCCGGGCCACGGCACGAAGGCGATGCTGATCGCCACCAGCGCGGCACTGCCGAAGCACACGCCGATGATCCGCTCGGCGCGCGCGGGGTCGCGGGCGAGAAAGCCGCCGATGACCGTTCCGCCGGCGCTCGCGAGCATGTAGATCGTCAGGCACAGCGCCACCCATTGCAGCGGCACGTCGTGCAGCAACCGGGCCGCCTCCGGGGCGAAGGTCTGAACGCCGCCGAGCGCCGCGGCGTAGGCGAAGAAGAAGCCGAAGCTCAGCCAGACCGCGGGCAGCCGCAGGAAATCGAAGGTGCCTCCGGGCAAGCCGCGCACCGGCTCTGCCGCGTGGCCGCGGCGATGCACCGGCACGTCGAGCGCGTCGCGGTTGAGCCACACGACGAGGAGCGCGAGCAAGGCCAGCAACGACGATGCGGCGAACGCCTCGCGCCACCCGGCGAACTGGGCGATGGTCACGACGAAGACCGGGGCGGCGGCCCAGCCCAGATTGCCCGTGATGCCGTGCACGGCGTACGCGTGCCCGAGTCGCGGCGCAGACACCTTGCGATTGAGGATCGAGTAGTCCACCGGGTGGAACGACGCGTTGCCCACGCCGGCCAGCGCGGCCCCGAGCACCAATCCGGCGTAACCGGGCGCCAGCGCGAGCACGGCCGCCGAGACCGCGAACAGCGCGATCGCCCCGATCATCACCGGCACGGGCCCGACGCGATCGACCAGGAAACCGGCCAGCGACTGCCCGACGCCCGAGATGACGAAGAACACCGTCACCAGCAGGCCCAGCTCCGAGTAGGACAGGCCGAAGGCCTCCTTGAGCCAGGGAAACAGCGGCGGAAGGATCAGGTGGAAGAAGTGCGAGACGCTGTGCGCGATGCCGACGACGGCGATCACGCGCGCGTCGCTCGAGGGCAATCCGGGCGCTGCAGGTGCCGCGCTGCTCATCGGAACGAACCTCCGCTGGCCGTCGAAACTGCGAGCTTACCGCAGCCTCGGCCTGTCGCAGGGGTAGCCGTCACAGGCGTGGCGGCCATCGGGGCTGCGGCTCAGCGCGAGGCGCTGCGCGGAAGCACGGGCCAGACCGCCTCGACGCGCTCGCCGCGATACGCGACGACCCAGTCGTGCAGGTTCACGGTGGGATCGCAGTGCCCGGGATCGAGTACGCAGCGCTGGCCAAGCGCGGGGACCACACTGGCCGCTGCGGCGCCCGACCCACCTGCCGCCGTGGCGCCGGGGCCGCCCGCTCGATCCGCGACGACCGGCTCGATCACCGTGTGCTCGTCCGAAACGCCGCGCACGCGCCATCCCGGCAGCCGCACCGAGGGCAACCCGGAATCGACGGAGACGGCCTTCAGTCCGCCGTCGAGCACGGCGTGCCCGCCGCGCACGCTCATCACGGCGACCAGCACGCCGATCGCCTGCCGCATCGCCGGCACCGCGACGTCGGCTTCGTTGGCGCGGTAGTCTAGGTCCATCAGCGCGTACGAACCGGGTTGGATCTCGGTATAGACGCCCGAGCCCGACTCGTAGGCGAAGGTGCCGGTACCGCCGCCGCTGATCTCGTCGCAGGCAAAGCCGGCGGCGCGAAGCGCGTCGCGCGCCTGCGAGGCGCGCCCGACGGCGGCGGCGATCGCCTGCGCGCGCGCCGCCGGCGCGCGAAGGTGCTGGGCGCTGCCGTGATAGGCCTGCAGCCCGCGCAGGCGCAGCGCCGACCCCGCCCCGGCGATCGCGCGCGCGAGCGCGAGCACCTCGTCGACGCTCGCGACGCCGCAGCGCCCCTGTCCGACGTCCAGTTCGACGAGCACGTCCACCTGCGCATCGTGCTGCGCGCAGGCGAGCGCAAGCGCGCGCACCGCATCGGGATGGTCCACGCAGACGCCCAGCCGCGCGCGGCGCGCGAGCCGCGCCAGCCGCGCAAGCTTGGCGGGGTCGACGATCTCGTTGGTGACCAGGATGTCCGTGATGCCCGCGTCGGCGAAGCCCTCGGCCTCGCCGACCTTCTGGCAACACACGCCCACGGCGCCGGCGGCGACCTGCCGCCGCGCGATGCCAGGGCACCGGTGGGCCTTGCCGTGCGCCCGCACGCGCACGCCTCGCGCCGCCGCGTGCGCGTGCAGCGCCGCGACGTTGGCCTCGAACGCGTCGAGGTCGAGGATCAGCGCAGGCGTGTCGACACGCTCGAGGCGATCTCCGGGCGCGGCGGGCGCCGCGTAGCCTGCAGGCGCCACGCGCCCTCCGGGCACCGCACTCGGCGCACCGGCGTCACTGCTCGACGACATCGACGCCCTTCGGCGGCACGAAGCGGAACAGGTCCGGCGGCACGGCCGCGTTGCGCGCGATCGCGCGGAACTCGAAGACGGTCGTGCGCCCGAACGCGTCGCCGACCTCCATGGTCGCCGGCAGGCCGTCGCGAAACCCGAGCGCGATGCGCTCGAAGCCCGCGTCCTTGTTGCGCGGCAGCGCCTCGACCCACTCGAGGCCGTCGCGCGGAGCGAGTTCGCGCAGCGCGAAGTCGCGCTCCAGGTCGCTGTCGCCGAACAGGATCGCCGCCGGCGTCGACGCCATCGAGTCGGTCAGCCGGCGCACCGTCACCTGGTTCAGGTCCTTGTCGTAGAAGTAGAGCTTCTGGCCATCCGCGACCAGCAGCTGCTCGTAGGGGCGGCGCACCTCCCAGCGGAAACGCCCGGGGCGCGAAAACGCGAAGTCGCCGCTGCTCGACTCGGCGACGCCGCCGTCGGGGCGCAGCACCTTCTGCGTGAACTCGCCGCGCGCCGAGCGCGTGTCGCCGAGGAATGCTCGCAGCTGGTCCTGGCCGCCGGCCCGCGCAAGCGCCGGCGCCAGCGCACCGGCCAGCCCCGTCACGAACGAAGGCGCGAACGACAGCGCGAGCGAAAGCGCCGCGGCGGCGCGCCGCGAAGGGTCCATCAGGCGTCCTGCGACGACGGGACCAGCAGCTCGCGGTTGCCGTTGGATGCCATCGCCGAGACGAGGCCCGACTTCTCCATCTGCTCGAGCAGGCGCGCCGCGCGGTTGTAGCCGATGCGCAGGTGCCGCTGCACCAGAGAGATCGACGCGCGCTTGTGCTTGATGACGACCGCCACCGCCTGGTCGTACATCGGATCGGCCTCGCCGTCGACGCCGGCCTCGGCCAGCGTCTGCGACAGCCCGCCGAAGCCCACCGCGCTGCCCGAATCGACCTCCTCGGGCACGCCGCCCTCGAGGATCCCCTCGATGTACTGCGGCTCGGCCAACTGCCGCCAGTGCTCGACCACCTTGTGCACTTCCTCGTCGGCGACGAAGGCGCCGTGCACGCGCATCGGCACGCCGCC
>CALMSQ010000205.1:0-4526 GCA_937872345.1 uncultured Burkholderiales bacterium
ATCGAGATGCTCCCGTCGTGCGGGCGCACGTTCCGCGTGGCACGCCGGGTGACGCGGATCATCAACGAGAAGACCGGCCAGATGATTCACATGGCGCCCCAGTCGCCGATCATCCTGCTCGAAGGCGTGCTCTGCCGCGGCCAGTTCCACAAGCTCTGCGCCAGGAGCGAGTACCTGTTCTGGCGTGAAGCCTGGCTGGAACGCGCCGGACCCGCATGACCCCCGCAACACACTCCAGAGCATTACGAGACATGCATACCGCCAACGACGTCATCGAGCAAGACCTCGACCTGCTGTCCCGCGTCCTCGCCGATGAACTCGAGCAGCTCGCGGGCAAGCGCCTGCTCATCACCGGCGGCGCCGGCTTCCTCGGTTACTACCTGGTCCAGACGGCCACGCATTTCAACCGCTCGGCCGACCCATCGCGGCGGATCGCGGTGACCGTGTTCGACAACTTCTCGCGTGGCGAGCCGGCGTGGCTCACCGGCTTGCGCGAGTCGGGCGCCGTCACCGTCGCGAAGCACGACCTGCGCGATCCGCTTCCCCCGAAGATGGGTGACTTCGAGTACATCGTCCACGGAGCATCGATCGCGTCGCCGACGTACTATCGGATCGATCCGATCGGCACGATGGACGGCAACGTCAACGGGCTTCGCAACCTGCTCGACTACGCGCTGGCGCAGAAGAAGAAAGGCCTTCCGGTCGAAGGCATGCTGTTCTTCTCGTCCAGCGAGATATACGGCGACCCGGATGCCACGAATATCCCGACCCCGGAAACCTATCGTGGCAACGTCTCGTGCACCGGGCCGCGCGCCTGCTACGACGAGGCGAAGCGCTACGGCGAGACGCTCTGCGTCAACTTTGCGCGGCAGCACGATATCGCGGTCAAGGCGGCGCGGCCGTTCAACAACTACGGCCCGGGCCTGAAGATCACCGACGGCCGCCTGATCCCGGATTTCGCCAACGACATCCTGAACGGTCGCGACATCGTGATGCTCTCCGACGGCACTCCGACGCGAACGTTCTGCTACGCAGCCGACGCGATCCAGGGCTACTACAAGGTGCTCGTTCGCGGCCGCCCGGGCGAGGCCTACAACATCGGCACCGAGAAGCCCGAGATCAGCGTCGCCGACCTCGCGAAGAAGGCGATCGCGATTTCGCGCGAGTTGTTCGGCTACCAGGGCAAGGTCGTGCTCGGCAAGAGCCAGGACAGCGACTACCTCGTCGACAATCCCAACCGGCGCTGCCCGGTCGTCCAGAAGGCACGCACCGAGCTCGGCTATGCGCCCCAGGTTTCGCTCGACGAGGGCCTGCGGCGCTCGCTGATCTGGTACTCGGGCAACCGGGTCGCGGAGGCGCGTTGAGATGCCCATGAAGGTCTCCGTCGTCGGAACCGGCTACGTCGGCCTGGTCTCGGGCGCCTGCCTCGCCGAAAAGGGCCATCGGGTCGTCTGCGTCGACATCGATGCTTCGAAGGTCGCCGCGGTGAACGCCGGCAGGTGTCCGATCCACGAGGAAGGCCTGCCGGAAATCATCGCCAGGCATGCCGGCGGCCTGCTGACGGCCACCACCGACCTGTCCGCAGCAGTGCGCGCAACCGATCTCACGCTGATCGCGGCCCCCACGCCCTTCGACGGCAAACGCATCGACCTCTCCTACGTGCGCGCGGTCGCCCGCGCGATCGGTGCGGCGCTTCGCGACAAGGCCGGCTACCACGTGGTCGTCGTCAAGAGCACGGTGGTGCCCGGCACGACCGACGACGTGGTCGGCCCGGCCGTTGCCGAAGCCTCCGGCAGGACGGTCGGCGACGGCTTCGGCCTCGGGATGAATCCCGAGTTCCTCTCCGAGGGCGTCGCGGTCGCCGACTTCATGAATCCCGACCGGATCGTCGCCGGCGGCATCGACGAGCGCACGCGCGACGCGATCGCCGCGCTCTACGACGGCTTCCCCGGCGTCACGCTGCTGCGTACCGGCAACAAGGCCGCGGAGATGATCAAGTACGCCTCCAACGCGCTGCAGGCCACGATGATCTCGTTCGCCAACGAGATCGCGAACCTCTGCGAGCGGATCGACGACGTCGACGCGATCGAGGTGATGCGCGGCGTCCATGCGATGAAGGAGTTGACCGTGACTCCGTCTGGCGGCGGCCGGCCCATGCCCGCTCCGATCGTGAACTTCCTGTCCCCCGGCTGCGGCTTCGGCGGATCCTGCTTCCCCAAAGACCTGAAGGCGATCGTTGCGCACGGCAAGTCGCTGGGCGCCCCGACTCCGCTACTCGACGCGGTGGTGTCGGTCAACGCGGAGCGGCCCGCCCGGATGGTCGATCTCGCCGAGGCCGAGCTCGGCACGCTGGCCGGCAAGCGCGTCGCGCTGCTCGGGCTGGCATTCAAGCCGGGCACGGACGACATGCGCGAATCGCCGGCCGTGCCGATCGCCCGCGAGCTGCGGCGGCGGGGCGCCGACGTCGTCGCATACGACCCGGCAGCCATGGACGAGGCTCGAAAGGCATTCGGCGCCGACGGCCCCACTTTCGCGGCGTCGACGCCGGACGCAATTCGCGGCGCCGACGCGGTGTTGCTCGTGACCCGCTGGGCCGAGTTTGCCGACCTGCCGAAGCTGATCGCCGGCAGTGCCGCCCGACCCGTCCTGATCGACGGCCGGCGCATGATCGCGCCCGGCGCGGTACCCCGATATCGCGGCGTCGGACGGCGCGTGGGCACGCCCCGATGATTTCGCTGTTCGATCCGCGCCGCGTTCGCCGCCTCCTGTGCCTGGGCGCCCACAGCGACGACATCGAGATCGGCGCCGGCGGCACCGTGATGCGACTGATCGCCGCGAACCCCGACATCGAGGTACGCTGGGTCGTCGTGGGCGCCGGTGACAGCGTGCGCGCACAAGAGGCGCGCCGTTCGGCCGCGTTGTTCACGGCGGGCGCGCGCGCCGGCGAGGGCAGCACGCTAGGCTTCCTCGGCTCGTTCCTGCCCCGGCAGGGCGGCCAAGGGAAAGAGGGCCTCGAGTCGCTGGAGGCCTCCTTCTCGCCCGACCTCATCCTGACCCACCACGATGACGACCGGCACCAGGACCATCGGTTGGTCTCCGAGTTGACCTGGAACACCTGGAGGGACCATCCTGTCCTCGAGTACGAAATCATGAAGTGGGATGGCGACCTCGGGAGGCCGAACGTCTACGTGCCGCTCGACGAATCGTTGTGCAAGGCGAAGGTCCGTCACCTGCTGGACGTCTACGAGACCCAGCGGTCCCGGCACTGGTTCAGCGAGGACACGTTCCTGGCGCTGATGCGCCTGCGAGGCATCGAGTGCAATTCGCCTTCGCGATACGCCGAGGCGTTTCACGGGCGCAAGATCGTGCTCTGATCGCGCGCTGCGTCACGCCCGACCGGGAGGGGCCATGTTCATCGACCTCGAGTTCGGCCCGATCGACGAAATCGCCACGGCCAGGCACTGGGATCGCCCGACCGTTCGCGACCGCTTCCTGAGGCGCATCGCCTTCTACGCGGCACGCGGCATCGCGACGCGCGATCGGGCACTGCTCCACTACGGCAACACCGCCGAATTCTTCGTCGACCTGGCCGCGCTGTGGAGCCTCGGCGCCTGCGCGATCCCGATCGACTCGCGCCTGACGCCGTTCGAGATCGGGACGCTCGCGCGCGCCGCGGCGGCACGTTTCTCGCTCTGGAACACCGATCCCGACCCGGAGATCGCCCGGGCGCTGGGCGCCCTGGACACGCGACTGATCGACGCCTCCGAGGCGGACTCGGCCACCCCGTCGGCCGGCGCTCCGGCCGGACGGTTGGTCACGCTCGACGCCGACGCGCTGATCCTGTTCACCTCGGGCACTACCGGAGATCCCAAAGGCGTCGTCCACACGCACCGCTCGCTTCGCGCCAGATGGATGGCGCTGCGGCACTCCCTGGGGCTCGATGCGTTTCGTCGCTCGCTCTGTCTGTTGCCGACGCATTTCGGCCACGGCCTCATCTGCAATTCACTCTTTCCATGGCTGTCTGGCGGGCACCTCTTCATCGCGCCGGCCTTCAAACCCGACCTGATCCTTCGCCTGGGCGCACTGCTCGACGAGCACCAGATCACGTTCATGTCCTCGGTACCCACGGTCTGGCGCCTCGCGCTCAAGACCGCCGCGCCGCCCAGGTCGGCCAGCCTGCAGCGCGTGTTCTGCGGCTCGGCCCCGTTGTCGGGCCACCTCTGGAGCGAGATTCGGCGCTGGACCGGTGCGCACGAAGTCTGGAACGCCTACGGCATCACCGAGACCGGCAGCTGGCTCGCGGGCACTTCCGTCGGCGAATTCGTGCCGGAGGACGGATTGATCGGCGAGCCCTGGGGCGGTATCGTCAGAATTGCCCACGGGGCCGATGCCGAGTCGCAGCTCGCGCCCGACCGGCAGTGCCGCGCAGGCGAAACCGGGCACGTCTGGGTCAACACGCCCGCGCTGATGCGCGGCTACCTCGGGCGAGACGACCTCACGACCGCGGTCGTCTCGGGCGGGTGGTT
>CALMSQ010000206.1:0-15848 GCA_937872345.1 uncultured Burkholderiales bacterium
GCGGTGGCCGGCGTGACCGCGTAGTCGCTGCTGTCGGTCGAGGCGTAGTTGAAGCTCACGTCCTTCCAGGTGTCGAGCGCCGCCTTCAGCGGGCCGCAGTGCGCCGCCGCCTGCTGCAGGATGGCCGGGCCTTCCTCGAGGAGGTTGCGGCCCTCGTTGCGGGCCTTGACCATCGCTTCGAGCGCGACCCGGTTGGCGACCGCGCCGGCCTGGATGCCCTGCGGGTGGCCGATCGTGCCGCCGCCGAATTGCAGCACCACGTCGTCGCCGAACAGGTCGATCAGCTGGTGCATCTGGCCCGCGTGGATGCCGCCGGAGGCGACCGGCATCACCTTGCGCAGGCCGGCCCAGTCCTGGTCGAAGTAGATCCCGCGCGGCAGGTCCATCCGCGTGTAGCTGTCGCGGCAGACGTTGTAGTAGCCCTGCACGGTCAGCGGGTCGCCCTCGAGCTTGCCGACCGCCGTGCCCGTATGCAGGTGGTCGACGCCGGCGAGCCGCAGCCACTTGGCGATCACGCGGAAGCTCACGCCATGGCTCTTCTGCCGCGTGTAGGTGCTGTGGCCCGCGCGGTGCATGTGCAGGATCATGTCGTTCTTGCGCGCCCAGTTCGCCATCGACTGGATCGCCGTGTAGCCGATCACCAGGTCGATCATGACGATCACCGAACCGAGCTCCTTGGCGAACTCGGCGCGCTCGTACATGTCCTCCATCGTGGCGGCGGTCACGTTCAGGTAGCTGCCCTTGACCTCGCCGGTGACCGCGCTCGCCTTGTTGACCGCTTCCATCACGTACAGGAAGCGGTCGCGCCAGTGCATGAACGGCTGCGAGTTGATGTTCTCGTCGTCCTTCATGAAGTCGAGGCCGCCCTTGAGGCCCTCGTAGACGACGCGGCCGTAGTTGCGGCCCGACAGGCCCAGCTTGGGCTTGACGGTCGCGCCCAGCAGCGGGCGGCCGTACTTGTCGAGGCGCTCGCGCTCGACCACCAGGCCGGTGGGCGGGCCCTTGAACGTCTTGACGTAGGCCACCGGCACGCGGATGTCCTCGAGGCGCAACGCCTTGAGCGGCTTGAATCCGAACACGTTGCCGATCAGGCTCGCCGTCATGTTGGCGATCGAGCCTTCCTCGAACAGCGCGAGGTCGTAGGCGATCCACGCGTAGTACTGGCCGGGGTTGTTCGGCACCTGCTCGACCTTGTAGGCTTTCGCCCGGTACCCGTCGCAGGCGGTCAGCCGGTCGGTCCAGACCACGGTCCAGGTCGCCGTCGACGACTCGCCGGCCACCGCGGCGGCGGCTTCGATCGGGTCGACGCCTTCCTGCGGCGTGATCCGGAACAGGCAGATCACGTCGGTCTCTTTCGGGAGGTAGTCGCCATCCCAGTAACCCATCTGCCGGTACTTCAGCACCCCGGCTGCATAGCGCTTCTTCGAATCGGTGATCAGGCCTTCGTCGACGATCTGGTTCACGGTGCACTCTCCGCTGGATTCGCCGCCGGCTCGATGCTTGGCAGCGCGATGGATGAACGATAGGGCGCTTTGTCAATAAGAAAAATTCAGATATTATTTCCTCGAACTTCAGTAAAATCTGAATGAGCAACATCACCTTCCGGCAGCTGAAGGTCTTCGCCGAGGTGGCACGCCACCTGAGCTTCGTCCGGGCCGCCGAGTCGATGCACCTGACGCCGCCGGCGGTCACGATGCAGGTGAAGGAGCTCGAGGAGCGGGTCGGCCTGCCGCTGTTCGAGCGCGAAGGCCGCAAGGTGTCGCTCACCACGGCCGGCGAGTACTTCCTCGTCTATGCCCGCCGCCTGATCGCCACGCTGAAGGAGGCCGACGACGCGATGGCGCGCTTCAAGCGCCTGGAGACCGGGCTGCTCACGATCGGCATGGTCAGCACCGCCAAGTACTTCGTGCCGCACCTGCTCGCGCGCTTTCGCGAGCAGCATCCCGGTGTCGACGTGCGGCTGCGGGTGACGGCGAACCGCGAGCAGCTGGTGCGGCTGCTGCAATCGAGCGAGGTCGACCTCGCCGTAATGGGGCGCCCGCCAAAGGAGGTCGCGGCGCGCGCCGAGCCGTTCGCCGCGCATCCGCTGGTCTTCGTCTGCCCGCCGGGCCACCCGCTGCTGCGCGTGGGCCATCCGCCGGTGCAGGCGCTCGCGCCGTACCCGTTCATCGTCCGCGAGCCCGACTCGGGCACGCGCAGCGTGATGGAGGCGTTCTTCAAGGCGCAGCGCTTCGAGCCGCGGATCACGATGGAGATGTCGAGCAACGAGACGATCAAGCAGGCGGTGATCGCCGGCATGGGGATCAGCTTCCTGTCGCTGCACACGATCGGGCTGGAGGTGCGCAGCGGCCTCATGCACGTGCTGGCGGTCGAGGGCACGCCGGTCATGCGAAGCTGGAACGTGGTGCACCTGCTGTCGAAGGTGCTCTCGCCCGCCGCCGAGGCGTTCCGCTACTTCATCATCGAGGCGGCGGAGGAGTTCCTCGTGGCGCACGACACGCCGCTGCTGAAGGACCTGACGAGTTGAACGGGGGAAACCGGTGAGCCTGCGCGAGCATTTCGGCCTGATGGCCCGCTACAACGAGTGGATGAACACGAAGGTCTACGACGCCGCCGCGAAGCTCGACGCGCAGGCACTCGCCGCCGACCGCGGGGCGTTCTTCGGCTCGATCCTGGGCACGCTCAATCACCTCGCGGTCGGCGATATCACCTGGCTCAAGCGCTTCGCGACGCATCCGGCGGGCTACGCCGCGCTCGACCCGGTGCGCCGGATGCCCACGCCGTCCTCGCTGGACCAGCAATTGTCGTCCGACCTCGGCGCGCTGCGGATGCTACGCCGCGAACTCGACGCGGCGATCCTCGGCTGGGCCGAGGCGCTGACCGACGCCGACTTGGGGCACGTGCTGGAGTACGCCAACATGAAGGGGGTCGTTGCGCGCCGGCCGTTCTCGGGCCTGGTCGCGCACTTCTTCAACCACCAGACGCATCACCGCGGCCAGGTGAGCACCTTGCTGCTGCAGGCCGGCCAGGACGTCGGTGTGACCGACCTGGTGATGCTGATCCCCGACGAAAAGTCGACCTGAGGCCCCGGCCCCGGGGACGACGGAGCGCAAGGACGTCGAGGCGACGAGCGTCGCCGATCCGCCAGGCCGCGGCGGCGATGACTTCGCGTCAGCCGGCGCGCCGGCGCATCCAGCCGAGGCCCGCCAGCCCGATACCGAGCAGAGCCAGCGCGGCGGGTTCGGGCACGGCCGCACGGTCGGCGGTCATCTGGATGGAGTATCCGGTGGAGCCGCCGTGGTCCTCGCGCAGGATCTGCAGGTAGTGCGTGCCGCCGGCGAGCGACGCGACATCGATTCCGTACTCGCCGGGCGTGGAGCCGCCCGGTGCCATCGCGCCGAACAGGTAGGTGCCGTTGAGCCAGACGTAGATGCCGTTGTCGACGCCGAGGTCGATGTGCACGTTGCTCAGCCCGGAGCCCGCGTTGATCGCGTAGACGATCGCGGTTTCGGTGTTGATCGCCCAGGTGGCGGGGATGGCCTGCGGAGCGGCCGACCAGGTGCCGCCGGTGGGCGCCGCAGCGGTGAGCCAGGTGCCCAGGTTGGTCGCGGCGGAGAGGTCTGGCGCCGGGGCGACTGGCGGCACGGTCGGGTCGCCGCCGGCGACGTTGGCCAGCGGGAATCCCGCCGCCGGGGCAAGGTCGCCGAGCCCGGCGTTGTAATAGCCCAGCGTCGAGCCGTCGATGACGACGGCCGCTTGCGCGGCGCCACAGACGCCCAACGCAAGGCCGGCGATGACGGTGGAGAGCGTGCGTGCGATGGCCATGGGGGTCCTCGAGGGCGGTCGTGTTGTCTGCAAGTGTCGTAAGCAATATTTGCGCCAATAGACGCAACCTTTGCGGATCAACTACTTGCGACAGCCGATCGGTCGGGGGTGTAAAAATTTCCGACAGCGCCCCCTTCCAGCCGGGCTGCCCGGGACGGGCTGGCGTTGCGCCGGCTCCCCGGGTGACAGGTTGCCGCGCCGGGGCTATTCTCGCGGCCTCGGCACGAGCGCGCAGTCAGGCACGGCAGGTGAAGACCCGGGATCGATCGGCACGGCGGCACCACGCGGCGCGGCGCAAGGCGCGCGTCGAGCGCGTGCTCGCCCACCTGCTCGCGGGCCGGCAGGGTCGCCTGCGCTCGCGCGTGAAAGGCGTGCTCGCGGATACCCCGGCTCGTTGCTCGTGCTGGATGTGCGCCAATCCCCGCCGCATCTTCGGCGAGACGACGGTTCAGGAGCGGCGCCTGTTCGCGACGACGGACGACGAGTCGTGACGGCCGGCCTCGCCACGCCGGTCCTGCGCGCGAGCCGCCGATGAGCATGCCGGCGCGATCGACCCGCGTGCGCCTGGACGAGGTGGAGTTCACGGCAATCCGCGCGCAGGGGGCCGGCGGCCAGAACGTGAACAAGGTCTCGAATGCGGCGCAGATCCGCTTCGCGATCGCCGCCTCGTCGCTGCCCGCGCGGGTGAAGGAGCGCCTGATGGAGCTCGACGATCGGCGGATCTCGGCCGACGGCGTCGTCGTCATCAAGGCGCAGAGGTTCCGCAGTCTCGAGCGCAATCGCGAGGACGCGATCGCGCGCCTGCAGGCACTGGTCGATCTCGCTGCGCACCAGCCGCCGGCACGCGTTGCCACGCGCCCGAGCGCGGGCGCGCGCGCCAGGCGCATCGACGAGAAAGTCCGGCACGGCCAGGTCAAGGCGCTGCGGCGCCGGGTCGTCGATTGAACGGCGGCGGATCCGCGGACCGATCGTCCCCGCGCGGGGACGCCTGCCCCGCCCCCGGCGCCCGCTCCATCCGGCCGCGTCCTTCCGGCCGAGTGGCGCGGCGGGCAAAGACCCGCGACAATGGCGGTCAGGAAAGCATTCGCACAACCGGCACCGGGAGATCGCAGATTGGCAAAGCCGAATTACGCATTTGCAAAACGGCAGCGCGAGCTCGCCAAGAAGCAGAAGAAAGAGGAGAAGCTCAAGCGCAAGGCCGAGCAGGGCACGCAAGGCGAGGCGCCCGACGAGCCTGAAGCCGCGGCGGACGACGTCGCGCAAGACCAGCCCAAGGACGACCAGCCGTCCGCCTGAAGGGTCGACGCCGCGCGGCGCCTACAACTTCGCGAGGCGCTCGAGCGCCAGCTTCAGCGTCTCGTCCGTCTTGGCGAAGCAGAAGCGCACGACGCGGTTCTCGACCGGCCTCTCGTAGAACGCCGACAGCGGAATCGCGGCCACGCCGATCTCGGACGTCAGCCACTTCGCGAAATCGTTCTCGCTCAGGTCGGAAATCGCGCTGTAGTCGACCACCTGGAAGTAGGTGCCCTCGCAGGGCAGCAGCCTGAAGCGCGTGGCGGCGAGCCCGGCGCGGAAGAGGTCGCGCTTGCGCTGGTAGAACGCCGACAGGCCGCGCCACGGCGCCGGATCCTTCATGTACGCCGCCAGCCCGTGCTGCACCGGCGTGTTCACCGTGAACACGTTGAACTGGTGCACCTTGCGGAACTCGGCCGTCAGCGGCGCGGGGGCGGCGCAATACCCGACCTTCCAGCCGGTCACGTGGAAGGTCTTGCCGAACGACGAGATCACGAACGAGCGCGAGGCCAGCAGCGGATAGCGGCTCACCGACTGGTGCGGCTCGCCGTCGTAGACCATGTGTTCGTAGACCTCGTCGGAGACGACGAACAGGCCGTGCGCGGCCACGATCGCCTCGAGCTCGCGCATGTCCGCGTCGCGCAGGATCGTCCCGCTCGGATTGTGCGGCGAGTTGACCATGATCGCGCGCGTGCGCGGCGTCACCGCCGCGCGCACCGCGGCCCAAGGCACGCGGAACTCGGCGTCCATCGAGACCGTGACGGCCTTGCCGCCGGCGAGCTCGATGTTCGGGATGTAGCTGTCGTAGCCCGGCTCGATGACGATCACTTCGTCGCCCGGGCGGACGGTCGCCAGCACCGCGGTGAAGATCGCCTGCGTCGCGCCGGCGGTGATCGTGATCTCGTGGTTCCAGTCGTAGCGGGCCTCGCACGTCGCGAAGATCTTCTCTGCGACCGCGCGGCGCAGTTCGGGCACGCCGGCCATCGGCGGGTACTGGTTCAGCCCCGCGCGCATGGCATCGGCCACGGCGTCGACCAGGCGCGGATCGCAGTCGAAATCGGGGAAGCCCTGGCCCAGGTTGACCGCGTTCTTCTCGACGGCCAGTGCCGACATCACGGTGAAGATCGTCGTGCCCACCTTCGGCAGCCTGGTCTCGATCGTCGGTGGTGAGAAGCTGTGCGGGGCGTTCATGGCGGCCTGGATCCTCCGGTGCACGATTATAGGTTCGCCGCGTTGCCCGACAGCGCGTCCTGCAGCGACGCGGCGTCCGGCCGGACGATCGACAACGCGTGCGAGCGCGCGGCGCGGCGGGCCAGCGCGAGCAGGGCCTTGTCCTTGGTCACCAGCCAGCGAGCGTGGCCGGCCACCGCCAGGTCGACGAACTTCTGGTCGTCGCGGTCGCGGCAGGCGAGCGCGCAGGCCGGCGCGCGCGCGCAGGGCTGCACCCAGCGGTCGTAGGCGGCTGCCGCCGCGGCGCGGGCGGGCGGGTCAAGTCCGAACAGCGGCCGCGCGATGACGTCGAGCCACTCGGCCCGGGTCTCGTCGGTGCCCAGCACGAGCAGCGCGCCGCGCTCGACGCCGCGCACGATGGCGCAGACGCCGGCATCGCCAAAGACCAGCCAGTCGAGCCAGACGTTCGTGTCGAGCACCGCTTTCATGACATGATCGCGGCCTTCACGCACCCGCCGGCTCCCGATGCTGATCGTCCTCTCGCCCGCCAAGACGCTCGATTTCGAGACTCCACCCCACGTCGACCATCACACCCAGCCGTCTTTCCTCGCCGAAGCGCGCCGGCTCGTCGACCGGTTGAAGGGGCTCGACGCCGCGCAACTGGCCTCGCTGATGGCGATCAGCGACGCGCTGGCCGCGCTGAACGTGGCGCGCTACGCGCGCTGGAAGCGGCCGTTCACGCCGCGCAACGCGAAGCAGGCCGTGCTCGCGTTCGACGGCGACGTCTACGACGGTCTCGACGCTCGCCGGCTCGACGCTCGCCAGCTCGATTGGGCGCAGGCGCACCTGCGCATCCTGTCGGGGCTGTACGGGGTGCTCAGGCCGCTCGACCTGATGCAGCCGTACCGGCTCGAAATGGGTACGCGGCTGGCCAACGAACGCGGGCCCGATCTCTATGCGTTCTGGGGTGATCGGATCGCCAGGTCGCTCGACGCCGAACTCGCCTCGCATCGGCACCCGGTGCTGGTGAACCTGGCGTCGGTCGAATACTTCAGCGCAGTGCCGCGCTCGGCGATCGGGCATCCGGTGATCCAGCCGGTGTTCCAGGAATCGCGCGGCGGAGGGTGGAAGGTGATCAGCTTTGCAGCCAAGCGCGCCCGCGGCCGGATGGCGCGCTTCGCGATCGAGCACCGCGTCGACGATCCGCGGCAGCTCGAGGCGTTCGACGAGGACGGCTATCGTTTCGCGCCGCACGCCTCGACGCACGAGACCTGGGTGTTCCGCCGCGCGGCCTGAGCGACCTGAGCGGTCGCTGCACCCGACGCAGGCGCGAGGCGCCCGCAATGCTCGACGCTCACTGGGCGGGGTAGACGTCGACGCGGCGCGCCTCGCGGTCGTCACCGCCGCCGGTGGTCTCCTGCGGCTTGACCATCACGATGCGCTCGGCGGGAACGCCCGCGGCGAGCAACGCTTCGCGCGTGGCGACGGCACGATTGCGGGCGAGCAGCGCGTTGGCTGCCGCGTCGCCGTGCTTGTCGTGAAACCCCGAAATGCCGACCTTCGCCGAGGCATCGCTCTTGGCCCAGTCTGCGATCGCCGCCAGTTGCGCCGCGGCGTCGGCCGGCAGGTCGAACTTGCCGGTGTCGAAGTGGAAGCTCGCCAGCGCCGGAATCCCGGCGCCCGTCGCCAGGGCCGGGGCCACGTCGACTTCGGGCGCGGCGCCGGACCCGGTGGCGCCTGCCTGCGCGCTTGCATCGGCCTGCGCCGCGGTGCTCGCCGGCAGCGGCGCCTTCGCCGACGGGGTCGACCCGCCGCCCACCGCAGCCAGGATGCCGACCAGCAACGAAACCGCGACCGCGATCGTGACCGCGATGCCGAGGATCCAGGCCAGTAGCGCGTGGTGTTCGTTCTGTTGCTCGTCGTCCATGACCGCCCCTGCAGGAAACCCGGAATTATAGCGGGGCGCCGCCGCCTCAGACGACGACGGGCTCGCGCTCGAGCTCGACGCCGAATCGCTGCCTGACCGATTCGCGGATCCGCTCGGCCAGCGCCAGGATCTGCGCGCCGCTCGCATGGCCGTGATTGACCAGCACCAGCGCGTGCTGCGCGTGCACCCCCGCGTCGCCTTCGCGGTGACCCTTCCAGCCGCAACGGTCGATCAACCAGGCCGCCGAGAGCTTGGCGGTCGCCGGGGAGTCGCCCGGATGGATCGGCATGGCGGGATGCCCGGCGCACAGCCGCTCGGCAAGCGCGCGATCGACGATCGGGTTCTTGAAGAAGCTGCCGGCATTGCCGATCGAGGCCGGATCGGGCAGCTTGCGACGGCGGATCGCGCAGACCGCGTCGGCGACATCCCGCGCGCCGGGCGACGCGACCCCGAGCGTGCGCAGTTCGTCGCGCAGTTCGCCGTAGTCGAGCCGAAGGCGCGGCGCGCGAGACAACCTGAAGCGCACCACCGTGATCAGCCAGTGCGAGCCCTCGGGGTGCTTGAACACGCTGTCGCGATAGCCGAACGCGCAGTCGGCCGCGTCGAATCGCCGCGCGGTGCCGTCGTGCAGCGACACCGCGTCGAGCGAATCGAAGCAGTCGCGGACCTCGACCCCGTAGGCGCCGACGTTCTGCACCGGGCTCGCGCCGACGCTGCCCGGGATCAGCGACAGGTTCTCCAGGCCGTTGAGCCCCTGGTCGATCGTCCAGCCGACGAAGGCGTGCCAGTTCTCCCCGGCGGCCGCCTCGACCCGCACGTCGTCGCCGGCCTCGTCGAGCAGGCGCCGTCCGGCGAGCATCACCCGCAGCACCGTTCCGGGAGGATCGCGCGTGAACAGCAGGTTGCTGCCGCCGCCGAGCACGAGCGCCGGCGGATGCGCCCGAAGCAGCTCGAGCGCCGCCGGCAGGTCGGCCGCGTCGCGCAGCTCGAGCAGACGATCGGCGCGGGCCTCGACGCCGAAGGTGTTCAGCGCCTTCAGCGATGCCGCGCGACGCAGGGTGGGGGCCATCGGGCCGCCGCCGTCAGCTCGGCTGGTACGCGAGCCGAACGTAGATCGGTGCGAACGCCTCGGCCTGGGTGATCTCGATCAGCGACTCGCGTGCCAGCTCGAGCAGGGCGATGAACGTGACGACCACGACCGGGATGCCGCGCTCGACCTCGAAGAGGTCCTCGAACTCGGCGAAGCGACGGTCCTGCAGCTTGCGCAGCACGAAGGTCATGTATTCGCGCACCGACAGCTCCTCGCGGCTGATCCGGTGGTGCTGCGTGAGCCGGGCGCGGCGCAGGATGTCGGCCCACGCGCTCTGCAGGTCGACCGGATGCACTTCCGGGAGCCGCGTGGTGATCGCCTGTTCGATCCAGACCTGCGCGCGCAGGAAGTCGCGCCCGAGCTGCGGGATCTCGTCGAGCCGCTGCGCGCCGAACTTGATGCGCTCGTATTCGATCAGCCTGCGGGCGAGCTCGGCGCGCGGGTCCTCGACTTCCTCGCCGCTGTCGGCCTTCTTCATCGGCAGCAGCATTCGCGACTTGATCGAGATCAGCAGCGCCGCCATCAGCAGGTACTCGGCCGCCAGCTCGAGGTTGCGGCTGCGGATCTCCTCGATGTACGCGAGGTACTGCCGCGTGACCTCGGCCATCGGGATGTCGAGGATGTTGAAGTTCTGGCGACGGATCAGGTAGAGCAGGACGTCCAGCGGCCCTTCGAAGGTCTCGAGGATGACCTCCAGCGCGTCGGGCGGGATGTACAGGTCCTGCGGCAGCTGGACCATCGGCTCGCCATAGAGCCGCGCGACCACCTTCAGTTCGAGCTGCTCTGGCTCGGGACGGTGCACCTCGACGTCGGCGAGCGACGACGGCGCCTCGTCGAGCCCGGAATCGGAAGGTGCGGCGTTCAAGTGAAGTCTTTCGGGTAGTAGACGTAGGCCTGCGGTGCGATGCGCGACTCGCGGTTGCGTCGCGCGGTGTCGGCGTCCTGCGGGCGGTCCCAGAGCAGCGCGCGCCCCTCGCGCTGCGACTGCTCGAGCCGGGGGTTCTTCTGCTTCAGTTCGGCCAGGAAACGGGTGATCTCGGACTGGTACATGGCAGCGCTCTCCAGTGCGCGATTCTAAGCGATCCGGGGCTGCCGCCGGCCTCGAATTCGACGATACTTGGGGCGACCCGAGGAGACCCCGATGAAGCGCTCGATCCTGACCGGCTGGCTGTGCTCGATGCTCGCGCTGGTGGGCGCCTGCGACATGATCGCGCAGCGCGAACTGCGTCCTGGCCAGTCGACCGTCGAAGACGTTCGCAAGCTGATGGGCAAGCCCGGGATGATCTGGGAAGAAAGCGACGGAAGCCAGGTGTTCGAGTACGCGCGCGGCCCCGAAGGCTTCGAGACCTGGATGGTCCAGATCGGCCCCGACGGGATCTATCGCGGGATGAAGAACGCCCTGGTCCCCGAGAACCTCGCGCGGGTGCAGCCCGGGATGACCCGTGACGACCTGCGCCGCCTGCTGGGCAAGCCCGGTTCGGAAGAGTCGTTCCCGGCCAAGGGCGAGATCGTCTGGACCTGGCGGGTCAAGGGCGACGTCGCAGCCACCGAGATGTTCCACGCGCACCTGGGCGCCGACGGGCGGGTGCTGCGCACCAGCCGCAGCCCCGACCCGAACCTGCTCAAGGGCGGCTAGGGCTGCGCCTCACGACCCCTGGTCCGCCGAGACGGCGGTCAGCGCGGCGTCCAGTTCGTCGAACACCGAGCGCTCGCCGATCTCGTCGACGAATCCCGATCGACGCATCAGCGAAAGCGGCTGCTCGTTGGGTTCGGCGATCACCAGCCGGCCGCCGCGCCGCTGCAGCATCCGGTGCAGGCTGCGCAGCGCGTCGAGCCCCGTGGTGTCGAGGTTGATCACCTGGTGCAGCTCCAGCACGACGACGTCGGCCAGCGGCTGCGCCGGGTCCAGCAGCTGCTCGAGCCGGGTCACCGACCCGAAGAACAGCGACCCGAAGATCCGGTAGGCTGCGACGCGCCGGCCCGAGGCGGTCGTCGCGTAGTCGGTGGGCAGCGAGATCGGCTCGACGCGCGTGAGCGTCGAGATGCGGCGGATGAAGAACAGGCTCGCCAGCACCAGGCCGGCCTGCACCGCGACCGTGATGTCGAACACCACGGTGAGCAGGAACGTCGCCAGCAGGATGGTCCGGTAGCTCAGCGAGAAATGCCGCAGCCGCGCGAACTCGCGCCAGTCGCCCATGTTCCATGCGACGAACAGCAGGATCGCCGCCAGCGAGGCCAGCGGAATGTCGTGCGCCAGCGGAGCCAGCGCGAGCACGATCGCCAGCAGCGTCGCCGAATGGACGATCCCGGCGATCGGCGTGCGCGCGCCCGAGCGCACGTTGGTGACGGTGCGCGCGACCGTGCCGGTCGCCGCGATGCCGCCGAAGAACGGCGCGACGAAGTTGGCGATGCCCTGCGCCATCAGCTCCTGGTTCGGGTCGTGCCGGTCGTGAATCAGCCCGTCGGCGACGCGCGCGCACAGCAGCGACTCGATCGCGCCGAGCAGCGCGATCGACAGCGTCGGCATCGCGAGGTTCTGCGCGGTCTCCCAGTTGAACTCCGGCAGGCTGAACGCCGGCAGCCCCTGCGGGATGCCGCCGAAGCGGGTGCCGATGGTCTCGACCTGCAGCCCGGCCAGCGACACGGCCAGCGTGCCGAGCAGCAGCACGACGATCGTGCCCGGAACGCGCGCCATCCAGCGGCTCCAGCTCGCGTCGTTCGCGGCGTACGACTTCGGCCAGAACACGACGATCGCCAGCGACGCCGCGCCGAGCGCGAGCGCGGTCGTGTTCAGGGTGTCCAGCGCGTGCCACAACGCGTCGACCTGCGAGAAGAAGTTGGCCGGCATCTTCGCGATCGACAGACCGAGGAAGTCCTTCACCTGCTGCAGCGCGATGATCACCGCAATGCCGTTGGTGAAGCCGATGACGATCGACACCGGGATGAAGCGGATCAGGTTGCCCAGCCGCAGGGCGCCCATCGCGAACATCAGCACGCCGGCCATGAAGGTCGAAATCAGCAGGCTCGCCACGCCGTAGCGCTCGACGATCGCGTACAGCAGCACGACGAAGGCGCCGGCCGGTCCGCCGATCTGCACCTTCGAGCCGCCGAGGGTGGCGATCAGGAACCCCGCGATGATCGCGGTGAAGATTCCCTGTTCGGGCTTGACGCCACTGGCGATGCCGAAGGCCATCGCCAGCGGGAGCGCGACCACGCCGACGGTGACGCCGGCGGCCGCGTCGGCGCGGAAGTCGTCCTTCGTGTATCCGCGCAGGCTGTCGGCGAGCCGCGGCCTGAACCGGAACTCGCCGAGGTTCACCGGACTTTCATGCCCGGTTGCGCGCCCTCGTCGACGTCGAGCAGGTACAGGCCGGAGGGCTGCGCGGCATCGTCGGCCGACGCCGACAGCACCATGCCCTCCGAGACGCCGAACTTCATCTTGCGCGGCGCGAGGTTGGCGACGACGACCGTCATGCGTCCGACCAGGCGCGCCGGATCGTAGGCCGACTTGATTCCCGAGAACACGTTGCGCGTGCGCCCCTCGCCGACGTCTAGCGTGAGTCGCAGCAGCTTGTCGGAGCCTTCGACCGCTTCGGCCGCGACGATGCGCGCGATGCGCAGGTCGACGCGGGCGAAGTCGTCGATCGAGATCGGGCTGCCTTCGCCGGCGCCCGTGGCTGCCGGCGCGGAGACTGCCGGGGTCTTGCCGGCCGCGGGCTTCGCCGCAGCGGTCGCCGCGGTGGCGGCTGCGGGCTCGGCTGGCGGCGGCTCGAACAGCGCATCGAACATCTTCGGATCGACGCGCGTCATCAGGTGCTCGTAGCGGCCGATCGCGCGCGCCCGCGACGTGGTGCCGGGACGCAATGCGAGATCGTCCCAGCGCAGGTCGGGCGTGCCGAAGAGGGCCTCGACGCGGGCTGCCGTCGCCGGCAGGATCGGCTTGAGGAGGATCGTCAGCCGGTGGAACGCGAGCAGGCAGCGCGAGCACACCTCGTGCAACTCGCCGCGGCGCGCCGGGTCCTTGGCGAGTTCCCACGGCTTGTGCGAGTCGAAATACTGGTTGACCTCGTCGGCGTAACCCATGATCAGCCGGATCGCGCGACCGAATTCGCGCCCCTCGTAGGCCGCGGCCACTTCGACCTCGAGCCCGGCGACGCGGCGCGCCTGCGGATCGGCCGGGTCGGCGGCGAGCGCAGCCAGCTTGCCCTCGAAGAACCGGTGCACGAAGGTCGCCGCGCGGCTGGCGATGTTGACGTACTTGCCGACCAGGTCGCTGTTCACCCGCGCGACGAAGTCGTCAGGGTTGAAGTCGACGTCCTCGACCCGCGCATTGAGCTTGGCCGCGATGTAGTAGCGCAGCCACTCGGGATTCATCCCGATCTCGAGGTAGCGCAGCGGCGAGATCCCGGTGCCGCGGCTCTTGCTCATCTTCTCGCCGCTGACCGTGATGAAGCCGTGCACGTTGACGCGATCGGGCGTCTTGTGCCCGCCGAACTTCAGCGTCGCCGGCCAGAACAGCACGTGGAAGTAGATGATGTCCTTGCCGATGAAGTGCACCTGCTCGGTGGCGGGGTTCGCCAGCAGCGCGTCGAAGTCGATGCCGCGCTTCGCGCAGTGCGCCTTCAGCGACGCCAGGTAGCCGATCGGCGCGTCGAGCCAGACGTAGAAGTACTTGCCCGGCGCGTCGGGAATCTCGATGCCGAAGTACGGCGCGTCGCGCGAGATGTCCCAGTCGGCGAGCGAGCCGCCTTCCTCGCCCACGCCGAGCCATTCCTGCGCCTTGGCCAGCACCTCGGGTTGCAGTCGCGGCTCGCCGTGCCGGTCGGTGCCGGCGGTCCACTCGCGCAGGAACGCCTGGCAGCGCGGGTCGGACAGGCGGAAGAAGTAGTGGTCGGACGAGCGCAATTCGGGCTGCGCGCCCGAGAGCGCCGAGTACGGGTTCTTCAGCTCGGTCGGCGAGTAGACCGATCCGCACACTTCGCAGGAATCGCCGTACTGGTCCTTCGCGCCGCAACTCGGGCACTCGCCCTTGATGTAGCGGTCGGGGAGGAACATCCCCTTGACCGGGTCGAAGAACTGCTCGATCCGGCGCACGTCGATCAGGCCGTTGGCCTTCAGTCCGCGGTAGATCGACTGCGACAGCTCGGTGTTCTCCGGCGAGTCGGTGCTGTGCCAGTGATCGAAGCTGATCTGGAAGCCGTCGAGGTAGGCCTTGCGGCCGGCGGCGATGCGCGCGACGAAGGCCTGCGGGCTCAGGCCCTCCTTTTCGGCCGCGATCATGATCGGCGCGCCGTGCGCGTCGTCGGCGCCGACGAAGTGCACCGTATGCCCGCGCATGCGCTGGAAGCGCACCCAGATGTCGGCCTGGATGTACTCCATGATGTGGCCGATGTGGAACGGGCCGTTCGCGTACGGCAGCGCGGTCGTCACGAAGAGCGTGCGGGCGGGGGCGGTCATGGCTTGGCGCAGGAGAGGGGCGATTCCGCGTAAACCCGTCAGTCTAGCAGGGGGCCTGACGCCGTCCGGGGTATCGGCCGGGCGGCCGCCCGGCTTCGATTAGACTTGCCGTCTTTGCAGGTTCATCCCCATCCAGAGTGCAGCCATGAGCGTGACCGTCGAGCAGGTGAACGAGGCCCTGAAGGGCATCGTCGATCCCAACACCCAGAAAGACCTCGTCGCGAGCCGCGAGGCGCGCAACGTCCGGGTCGAGGGGGGCGAGGTCGCGGTCGACGTGGAACTCGGCTATCCGGCGCGCAGCCAGATCGAGCCGATCCGTCGCGAGGTCGTCGCAGCGCTGCGCGCGCTGCCGGGCGTCACCAACGTGTCGGCCAACGTCTACCAGAAGATCGTCGCGCACTCGGTGCAGCGCGGGGTGAAGACGCTGCCGGGCGTCAAGAACATCATCGCCGTCGCGTCCGGCAAGGGTGGCGTCGGCAAGAGCACGACCGCGGCCAACCTGGCGCTGGCGCTGGCCGCCGAGGGCGCCAGCGTCGGCATGCTCGACGCCGACATCTACGGGCCGTCGCAGCCGACGATGCTCGGCATCACCGGCCGCCCCGAGTCGCGCGACGGCAAGACGCTCGAGCCGATGGAAGGCCACGGCATCCAGGCCAGCTCGATCGGCTTCATGATCGACCTCGACACGCCGATGGTCTGGCGCGGCCCGATGGTCACGCAGGCGCTCGAGCAGCTGCTGCGCGACACGAACTGGCGCGACCTCGATTACCTGGTCATCGACATGCCGCCGGGAACCGGCGACATCCACCTGACGCTCGCGCAGAAGATCCCGGTGACCGGCGCGGTCATCGTGACCACGCCGCAGGACATCGCGCTGCTCGACGCACGCAAGGGCCTGAAGATGTTCGAGAAGGTCGGCGTTCCCATCCTGGGCATCGTCGAGAACATGGCGATGCACGTGTGCTCGAACTGCGGGCACGTCGAGCACATCTTCGGCCAGGGCGGCGGCGAGCGGATGTCGAAGGAGTACGACGTCGAGTACCTGGGCGGGTTGCCGCTCGACATCAAGATCCGCGAGCAGGCCGA
>CALMSQ010000207.1:0-15831 GCA_937872345.1 uncultured Burkholderiales bacterium
CGTCGCGCGCGAGCGCGCCGCAAGACGCCGCTCGTCGATGACTTGTTGCGCGCGCCGGGCCATACGCTTCGAGAGCAACTCGATGACGCAACCATCGACTTGCAATGGGATGTGTTCGCACTGGCGGCGATTCCGCTCGTGACGCTGGCAGTCTTTCTGGCACAGGGACACTTGCGCGGCGACCTCCGAGAAGTCATGCACCTGACGCCGCTGATCGCGATCGTGGTTCTCGCGTTCATCGGGTTCATGGTGCGGAAGATGTGGCGGGCCGGAGAGCGCCTCGACAAGCTCAGGGCCGGCCTCGATGCGGAGCTTGCCGTAGGCCAGGAACTCGACCAGTTGATGCGGCAGGGAGCGGTCGTCTTCCACGACGTTCCGGCGGACGACTTCAACATCGATCACGTGGTCGTGTCCCGCGAAGGGGTGTTCGCGATCGAGACCAAGGGCTTCACGAAGCCCAATGGCGGACGGGGCAAGGTGGATGCCACCGTCGAGTTCGACGGGAGCATCCTGCGGTTTCCGAGCCGGGCCACCAGAGACCCGCTGGAACAGGCCCAACGACAGGCCGCGTGGCTGGCCAGATGGCTCAGCGGGGCGGTCGGTACCCCGATTCGAGTCCTACCGATCCTTGCTCTGCCCGGCTGGTATGTGAAGCGAACCGGCCGCGGCGAAGTCCGTGTCTTCAGTGGCGGGGAGCTGAAAGGCCTTCTGAAGGCGCGCGGTGCGCAGACTCTGTCGGTGCAGGACCTGCAACGCGTCGTGCATCAGCTCGAGCAGCGATGCCGTACCGTTGTACCGATGCTGTCTGAACGGAAGCGGGCCGCGTAGTGCGCTTCGACGGCAAGCTCTCGAGGTGGAACGAAGACCGCGGCTTCGGTTTCATCACTCCGACCCTGGGCGGCGACGATGTGTTCGTCCATGTTTCGGCCTTCCCGCGCGATGGGCAGGCTCCGCGCCTGCATGAAGCGCTCTCGTTCGAAGTCGAATTGAACAGGGAGGGCAAGAAGCGCGCGGCCAGGGTCCGCCGCCCTGGCAGCTCTCGGCCCATTGCAGCGCGCGAGCGCAGGGCGGCGCGACCACGCCAGACTCGCAGTATCTCCGGTCGCGTGGTGGGCGTCGCGTTGGCGGTTGTGATTGGCGCTCTCGGCTTCTCCGAATATTCACGGAGAGCGAGCCGCGGACCTGATGCGGCTTTCGCCGCTACGCCCGCGGCGCAGGCCGATCGTTCGGGCGCACCCACCTTCCGGTGCGACGGCCGAACCCGCTGCGGGCAAATGACCTCGTGCGACGAAGCCAGGTACTTCCTCGCGAACTGCCCGGGCACGGAGATGGACGGGGATCGCGATGGGATCCCTTGCGAGCGGCAGTGGTGCTCTGGCGCCTATTGACCGCGGCTCGAGCGCTTGCGCAGGTGGCGTAGCGCGACAAAGCCGACAGCAACCCCGCCTACTCCCCGCCCTGGTCGATCAGGTAGTGGAAGTCGGTCGTGTCGACCCAGCTGCGTCGCACCTCGATCGGAAGATTCCTGAACGTGTAGGCGATGCGCCGCACCTCGAGGATCGGGTCGCCGGCCTTGACGCCCAGGATTCGCGCCACCGAGGCCTCGGCCTTGACCGCCCTGAGTTCCTCGACCGTCCGCACCACGTTGATGCCGTAGCGGCTCTGGTACACCGCATAGAGGGTGTTGCCGCCCTCGGTGATCGTCGTCTCGTTCAGCCCCTTGAAGAGCGACGCAGGAATGTTGACGTCCGAGACGACCACCGGGCGTCCCGAGACACGCAGTACGTTCCGGATCTTGAACACCTCCGACTCGCGCGAGCTGCGCGGAAGCCGAAGCAGGTCGGCCACCCGGTCGTCCGGCCGACCCTTGCGCAGTGACAGCAGCTCGCTGACCGGCAACTCCCTCACCCCATCATTCTTCACGACGTGGAAGAACTGGTAGACGTTGCGCTGGTCGTTGTGCGGCGAGACGAACGTGCCCTTGCCCTGTTTGCGTGCGAGCACCCTGGCGGCGGCGAGCTCGCCGATCGCGGCGCGTATCGTGGAGATGCCTACGCCGTAGCGCTCGGCGAGCTTCGATTCGCTCGGGATCATCTCGCCGGCCTTCCACTCGCCTTCGCTCAGGCTGCGGATGATGCTGTCCTTGACCTGCTTGTAGAGCGGCTCGGACGCCAGCAGCGCGTTGCTCAGGGCGTGGCCACGGGCTTCTTTCATCTTCGAATCCAGGCGTTGACGCACTCGCGAACCGGAGAGTATAAGGATACCTGAGCCTAATCATACGAATGAGTCGCATATGCGACCGTGCGCGCAACGCGCAACCGAGGAGACGTCCATGGAGCTGAGCGGCAAGAGCGTCGCCGTACTCGTCGAGAACAACCACCAGGATCTCGAACTCTGGTATCCGGTCTTCCGGTTCCAGGAAGGCGGCGCGAACGTGTCGATCATCGGGCCGTCGAAGGGCCGCTACACGTCGAAGCTCGGCTATCCGGTCGAAGCCGACACGTCGGCCGAGCAGGCACGCGGACGCCTGTTCGACGCGTTGATCGTCCCGGGCGGATACGCGCCCGACCTGATGCGCCTGCACTCTGCGATGGTCGACCTGGTCGGCGAGCACGCGAGGGCGGGCCGCGTCGTCGCAGCCATTTGCCACGGCAGCTGGCTGCTGGCGTCGGCGAACGTCATCCGGGGAAAGCGTGTCACCGGCGCGCCGTCGATCAAGGACGATCTCGGCAACGCGGGCGGACTCTACGAGGACCGGGAGGTGGTCTGCGACGGCAATTTGATCACTTCGAGGAAGCCGGCCGACATACCGGCGTTCTGCCGCGAGATCGTCGCCGCCCTGACGAGCGGATCGTCGCCGCGCTGATCGGCGCCGCCGTGCCGAACCCCAACCGAGGAGACAAGAAATGAGCCCCATGCGTTCCCGTTCCCTGGCACGAATCCTCGCCATCGCAGTATCGGTGGTGGCGGCGGCGCTCGTACCGACTGGCGCTGCGAGAGCCGAGGCCAACGAAGTGCGCATCGCGCAGCAGTTCGGGGTCAACTACCTGCCGCTCACCGTGATGAGGGAACGCGGCCTGGTCGAGAAGCATGCCCAGCGGCTCGGCCTGGGCACGGTCAAGGTGAGCTGGCTGCAGTTCGGTGCGGGCAACGTGATGAACGAGGCGCTGTTCGCCGGCACGCTCGATTTCGCGTCCGGCGGCGTGGGGCCCCTGCTGAAGGTTTGGGACAGGACCAAGGGCAACATGGAGGTGCGTGGCGTCGCATCGCTCGGCTCGATGCCGCTGTACCTCAACACGACCAATCCCAAGGTCAAGTCGGTGGCCGACTTCGGCCCGGGCGACAAGATCGCCCTGCCGGCGGTCAAGGTGTCGATCCAGGCGATCGTTCTGCAGATGGCTGCCGCCAAGGCCTTCGGGATCGACAACTATGCGAAGCTGGACGAGCTCACGGTATCGATGAAGCATCCCGACGCGATGTCGGCGCTCACCAGCGGCAAGACCGAGATCAATGCGCATTTCGCGAATTCGCCGTTTCAGGAGCAGGAGTTGCAGAGCCCCGGCGTACGCCGCGTCCTCAATTCCTACGAGGTACTCGGCGGGCCGAGCACGCTGAACTCGGTCTATGCGACGAAGGAATTCGTCGACGCCAACCCGAAGCTCTACCGGGCGGTCCTCGATGCGCTGAAGGACGCCGTTCAGATCATCAACCAGGACAAGCGCGCAGCCGCGCAGCTCTATGTCGAAGCCGAAAAGAGCAAGCTGTCGCCCGAGTTCGTCCAGAAGATCCTCGAGGATCCGGACTTCGTCGTCACCACGACGCCGAAGGGCATCATGAAGTACGCCGAGTTCATGCACAAGGTGAAGGGCATCCGGAACCTCCCCGCGAGTTGGAAGGACGTCTACTTCGAGGGCATCCACGACGAGCAAGGCGACTGACGCGAGCGCGTGCCTTGACACCAGGGCAACAAAAGGCATAATAAACCCATACGACTCATACGTATGAGTCGTATGGCTAAGAACTCGTGGGGAAGGAGATTCCGATGTCCAAGCTGGCTGCGGTCGAGCGCCAGGCCGCCGAAACCGAACGGCCTTCGAAGTCCGGCCGCGCGCGCAACCTCGCCGAGTGGTCGCAGCGGCCGAACCTGCCGGAGACGCATTACCTCGACACGAGGGTCTACACCGATCCGGCGATCTTCGAGGAAGAGATCGAGAAGATCTGGAACAAGGTCTGGCTGCCGGTCTGCCACGAAAGCGAAGTCGCCGAGCCGCTCGACTACCGGACCAGCGGCGTGGCCGGCGCGAAGCCGATCGTCGTGGTCCGCGGGGCAGATGGAAAGATCCGGTCGTTCCTGAACGTCTGCCCGCACCGCGGAAACATCGTCGTCCGGGCGCCGTCCGGCAGCCTGAACGACGGATCGCCCTCGGGTAACCCGCGGAACATGACCTGCATGTTCCACGGATGGCAGTTCGACGCGACCGGACGATGCGTCGAGATCCCGCGGGAGAAGGCGGGCTACCAGGATCGTCTGTGCAAGGCACAGATGGGGCTGCGCGAGCTGCGCACCGAAGTCGCACACGGCGGCTTCGTCTGGGTGAACCTGGACGACGACTGCCACCCGCTTGCCGAATTCACCGGCCACGCGTTCGACTTCATGAAGACCGAACTCGACACGGTGCCGCTGGAGATCTTCCACTACCAGAAGTCGGTCGTGCGCACGAACTACAAGCTCTGGCACGAGACGAGCCGCGAGTTCTATCACGACTATCTGCACTATCACAATCGCGCGACCGGCATGCTCCAGAAGGGCTACTTCGATCGCAAGTACACGGCGTTTCCGTACGGCCACGCGTCGACCGGCCTGACGAGCATCGCCTACGAGGCCTACGAGGGCAACAAGGAGCGCGTGCTGACCTTCCCCGGGATGCCGCCGAACGGCTGGAAACAGCTCAACATCTTTCCGGGTTGCACGTACAGCCTTCGGGCCTCGTGCCTGCGGGTGAGCGTGATGACGCCGATCAGCACCGACCAGGTGCTGATCGAGATCCGCGGCCTCGGACTCAAGGAAGACACGCCCGAGCAGCGCCGGGAGCGCATCCTCGATCACGACACCATCTGGGGGCCGTTCGGCCGCAACCTGCACGAAGACCTGCTGGTCGTGCAGAACCAGTCGATTGCAATGCGCCAGGGGTCGGGCAGCAAGTACCTCGTCATGGCGCGCGAGGAGAACGAGACGATCCACGACGAGATCGGCCTGCGCTCGTACTACGCCGAGTGGAGCCGGCTGATGGGACGCATGGCCTCGGATCCGTCGCGCCGCACCGACGAGTGACGCGGCGCGCCGGTTCAATCGGGACTCGATAAAGCGCATCGCAAGGAGCCAGGAGAAGATGGGCGCACCGCTGGACATGGCCGTTACGCAGGTACACGAGCTGATCTACGAGACTTGCCTCGCGCTGAACGCCGAGGACTGGAATGCGTTCCTCGGCCTTTGCGACCAGAAGGCCTTCACCTACTCGATCGTGAACTACAGCCCCGAAATCCGGCGCGAGCAGTGCTGGATGGAGAAGGACTACCGCGGCCTCAAGTCGATGTTCGACCTGCTCCCGAAGCACAACTCCGACCGCTCGCCGCTCACTCGGCACGCGACCGTCTACCGCGTCGATCATGACCGCGACGCGCGGCAGGCCCGCGCGGTGACGCAAGTCGCCATCTATCGCACCCAACTCGACGGCGTGAACTCGCACTTCGAGTCCGGTCCGACGAGCCTGTTCGCGGTGGGAAAGTACCTCGATGTCATCGATCTCGGCGGTGACAGTCCGCTGCTGAAGAATCGCGTGGTCCGCCTCGACACGCGCCAGATCGACATCGGGTCGCACCTGCCGTTCTAGGCTGGCGGACGGATCGGGACTGTGGAGATCGAGATGGCGTGGTCAAGGCTTTGCGCGACTTCAGACGTTCCCAAGGGGTCGATGGCGCTGCGCCGCATCGGAGACGTCGACGTGCTGGTGATCAACACCGGGCAGACGCTACTTGCGCTGCCGCCGCTCTGCGAGCACATGGTCGCGCCCCTGACCACTGGAAACTACGCCGCGTGCTTCGACGCCGGAAAGCCGGCCTGCAACCGGTATCGCGGGCTCGCGAGCGCGGTCGGCAGGACGGCGGCCGGTGTCGCCGGCGAGGGCGATGCCGGCTACCTGACGAGGACGGTAGGCGACGAGGTCTACGTCGATGTCGATGCGCGGGTGCCGCTGGTCGACTTCGAGCACGTAACTTGCGCGCCGCGAGCCACCCACGGAGAGGCCCCGTGCCTGCTGGTCACGCTGTGGAATCGCGGATTCACCAACGATGCGGTTCGCGTGAAGAGCGCTGACGGCGAACGGAGGAACGGATGAAGTGGCGACGAATCTGCGCGGTCGATGATCTCGCCCGGGGCTCGCTCACGCCCATGGCGGTCGATGGCGTCGACGTGCTCGTCATCCGCGGTGACCAGGCCGTGACGGTCGTGCCGCCGTCGTGCCCGCACATGCTCGCGCCGCTGTCGGAAGGCCTGTTCGATGGTTGCGTGCTGACCTGCACGAAACACCTGTGGCAATGGACAGTCGAGGACGGCCAGCCGCAGGGCCTCGGCGAGGAGCCGCTGCTACGGTACCCGACCCGCGAAGAGAACGGCGATCTCTACGTCGACATCGAGAACGAACTGCGCTACGACCACCAGTGCGAGGCCGACGCCTGATCGCCCACTGGCGGAAGCTGGTGGTGCCGACGGCGCCGCAGGCCGGCCGCGATGAGGAACGCCCGAGAGAAGGCGCCTCGAAGCCGGACGAGGAGACACGATCGATGTACATGAACGAGCACCTTGCGCCGGCTCGGCAGCGTGCGGCCACGGCCGAATTCGCGCCGCTGCTGAACGTGGACGGCGTGACGCTGCAGTACAAGACCCGGGAGCACCTCGTCACCGCGACCTATCGGGTCAGCTTTCAGGTGCTGAAGTCCGACCGCTACATCCTGCTCGGTCCGTCCGGGTGCGGGAAGTCCACGTTGCTCAAGGCGGTCGGCGGCTTTCTTCAACCCACCGAGGGAAGCATCCGGCTGAACGGGCGCGACGTGAAGGCCCCGGGGCCCGACCGGATGATGGTCTTCCAGGAATTCGACCAGCTCCTGCCCTGGAAGACGGTCAGGCAGAACGTGGCGTTCACGCTTCTCAAGAGCGGCAAGCTCAAGGGCCGGGCCGCTGACGAGAAGGCGATGCAGTACATCGAGAAGGTGAACCTCGCCAAGTTCGCCGACAGCTATCCGCACATGCTGTCCGGCGGGATGAAGCAGAGGGTCGCGATCGCCAGGGCGATGGCGATGGAACCGGACATCCTGCTGATGGACGAGCCCTTCGCCGCGCTCGACGCGCTGACGCGGCGCAAGATGCAGGACGAGTTGCTGCAGTTGTGGGACGAGACCCATTTCACGGTGCTGTTCGTCACCCACTCGATCCTCGAGGCGATCACGATCGGCAACCGGATCCTGCTGCTTTCCCCGCATCCGGGGCAGGTCAGGGCCGAACTGAACAGCACCGGGATCGACGAGATCGACGATGCGACCGGCCTGAGAATGTCGGAGAAGATCGACCGATTGCTGTTCTCGGCAGGCCCGCAGGCCGAAGAAGGGGGGCGCTTCCATGAATAGCCGCATGAGTGTTGCCCTGGACCGCACCAGCCTGGCCAGGGTGCGATCCGACTTCATCGTCGAAGACGTGCCGACCGTGGGCACCGCCGTGGTCGAGAAGACGCTCAGGCCCTGGGAGCGCGTGTACGCGCTCGGCTTCGTGCGCAAATCGGCCATCCTCGTCGTGCTCGCCATCGTCTGGGAGCTCTATGTGCGCTGGCTCGGCAACCCGTTGCTGTTCCCCACGTTCTCGGAGACTGTCGCGGCGTTCGTGCGCAGCACGATGGCCGGGGAGCTTCCCGGACGCGCGTGGAACTCGCTGCAGGTGCTGCTGATCGGGTACGGGATCGGCATCTTGATGGCCGCAGTGCTGACGGTGCTGGCGATCACATCGCGCCTGGGCAACGACTTCCTCGAGGCCTTGACCGCAATGTTCAATCCGTTGCCGGCGATCGCATTGCTTCCACTGGCGCTGATCTGGTTCGGGCTGGGCACCGGCAGCCTTGTCTTCGTGCTGGTCCACTCGGTGCTGTGGCCGGTCGCGCTGAACACCCACTCGGGGTTCATGGCGGTCAGCACCACGATGCGCATGGTCGGACGTAACGCCGGGCTGCGCGGATTCCGCTACGTCAGCTCGATCCTGATCCCTGCAGCCTCCTGTTCGATTCTCACCGGATTCAAGATCGGCTGGGCTTTCTCGTGGCGCACGCTCATTGCCGCCGAGCTCGTCTTCGGGGTGAGTTCGGGCTCCGGCGGGTTGGGCTGGTTCATCTACCTGAACAAGAACGACCTCGAGATCGGCAACGTGTTCGCCGGACTCTTCACGGTGATCCTGATCGGCCTGTTCGTGGAGAACGTGATCTTTCGCCAGATCGAGGCGCGGACCGTCCGGAAGTGGGGCATGCAGCAATAGCCCGTTGCCCAGAGGATCGCACGGTGCACATCCAGATCACCGGCAAGGACTGCAGCATCGATTTCGAGGCCGGGCCTGAGGACCGCATCCTGCACGCGGGGCTGAAAGCCGGCTTCCCGCTCCCGTACGAGTGCGCGAGTGGTACCTGCGGGGCCTGCAGGGCCAGTCTCGTGAGCGGCGAGGTGCGCGAGCTCTGGGCGCAGGCGCCGGGGCGGCGATTCCTGAAGTCGGGGTCGACCGACATCCTGATGTGCCAAAGCGCGCCCACGGCTGACTGCTCGCTGCGCGTTCGGGTGCCGCTCGCGAGAGAAGGCGTGGATCCCTTCACTCCGAGCGAGCGCAGCGCCACGATCGGCGCCGCAAAGTCATTGACAGACGACGTGCTGTGGTTCCAGGTTCCGCTGGCATCCCCGTGGCGGTTCAAGGCAGGGCAATTCATGCTCGTCGGAGCTCCGGGCCTGTCCGGCGGACGCGCGTACTCGATGACGAACTACGCCGAGCCTACGCGGTCGCTCGAGTTCGTGATGAAGAGGAAGCCGGGTGGCGGCTTCTCCGCTCTCGCCTTCGGCGAGCGCTTCGTCGGAACCAGGTTGACGCTGTTCGGTCCGCTCGGAAACGCGATCTTCGAGCCCGGCCTGGCGCGCAACCTGTTGGTCATTGCCGGGGGAACCGGCATCGCGGGAATGATGGCGATCCTCGCCCATGCGGGGGATGCAGGGCATTTCACCCGGCATCGGGCCGACGTCTTCTTCGGAGTGCGGACTGGTCGCGACGTGTTCTTCCTCGATGAGCTTGGCTCGTTGGTCGAGCGCTTCCCGGACAGCGTTGCCGTGACGGTGGCGCTATCGGACGAACCACCCACCGCCGTCCTGCGTGCCCGGTATCCACGGCTGCACTTCGAGCAGGGATACGTACACGACGTCGCGCGAAGCGGCATGGCGGGCCGATACGCGGACACCCGGGCATTCCTTGCCGGGCCGCCGGTGGCCGTGGAGGCGGCCCTGAAGGTATTGGTGCTCGAGGCGCGGCTGCCGGTCACGGAGATCCGCTACGACAAGTTCGGCTGAGGGGGGCGCGTGACCGTTCCGCTGGAGACGATCGTCTGGGCGGGCTGCATCATCACGGCGGCCTACGTCGTGTATGGGCTGACCGGCTTCGGCGCGTCGATCGTGGCGATACCGCTGCTGGCCCTGTTTTTCCCGCTGCGATTTGCGGTGCCGATGATGGTCGTCTTCGATCTCGGCGCGGGACTGATCTTGGGCTGGCGCGGTCGCGGACGCATCGAGACGACCGAATTGCGGCGCCTCATCCCGTACATGCTGGTGGGTGTCGGGCTCGGCGCGACCGTGCTGGTCAAGGCGTCGGACCGATGGCTGCTGCTCACGCTCGCCGTATTCCTGATCGGATACGCAAGCTGGAGCCTGGCTTGGCCGCCGGGAGACCGAAGGATCGGACCTCGATGGGCGGCGCCGTTGGGAACCCTGGGCGGCATGTTCGCCGCCACTTTCGGCACCGGCGGCCCCTTGTTCGCGATCTACCTGGCGCGCCGCCTGCCCGACAAGTCGACGTTGCGCACCACGCTGAGTTCGATGGTGACGATTGCCGGAGTCGCGAGGCTCGCGGTCTTCGCGGTGGCGGGACTGTATCTCCAGTCGGGCCTGCTGATCGTCGCGGCGTCGCTGGCACCCTTCGCGCTGGGCGGGCTGTTCATCGGCAGCAAGGCCCACGGGGCGCTCCCGGCGCAGGGCATGGTCAAGGTGATTCTGGTGTTGCTCATCGTTTCCGGGCTGAACCTGCTGAGGCGCGTGAGCGGGATGTCGTGAGTGTAACGGGCCAAGGTCCCGCGGGATCGCGCTCGCGGGGACCTGCCCACCACCGCCAAACGATCACGATTCTTCAGAGCCTGTACCGCGTGCTGTTGACGCGCGGGCGGGACGATAGTGTTTGCGACGCTCGACACGATCCGGAACCGGGAGCAGGACAAGCGTTATCCAACCGGAGCGGCGAGGGCGCTGTCGAAGGTCCACGATCGGGTGCCGAAGGCCGCCCCGAGCGCGCTGGACTGATCGCGCCAACGACAGTGCCGACACTCAGGCCTGGTTCGCTGCGCGCCTGACCCGTCTGTTCACGTAGTCCTTCAGCACGCGATCCAGCCGGGCCTGCCAGCCCGGGCCTGTCGCCCTGAACCACGCGAGCACTTCGGGGCTATAGCGGATCGAGACCAGCTGCTTCCTGTTCGCCGAGGGCGGGCGTCCGCGAAGCGCGCGGATAGGCACCATCGCTTCGAGCTGCTTTCGCGTCAGCGGCTGCGCGTCTGGGTCGGACTTCGCGGCGGCCGTGATGGCCCGATCTTCCTCAACCGTCGGCATCACGACGATCTTGCGCCTGGTTCGTCCGGACATAGTGCTTCGCTTCTCGTCGATTGGCGCGTCTCAGGCTGATGATCCGCCGTACGCAACCTCGGTCGACAAATGCCGTGCAGTAGAGGATGTCGGATCTCGGAGCGAGGGCGATCATCCTGACCTCGCCGTACGCGTGTCGGTGATCGACCCACACGAGTGCGGCTCCCCAATCGAGCTCGACGGCGGCCGCCAGGGAAACGCCGTGCTTGGCGAGATTGAACGCGTCCTTGCGCGGATCGAACTCGATCTTCAATTTAATGTAGCTGCAATAAAGAGATCGGTCAAGGATGCGGTGCTCGCCCGTCATCGCATGGACGACTCTAACCATCCGGATCCGGTACGTATGCCGGCCGTTCGGCTGATCCGATCGGCCAGCAGATACGGGCCGGAGCGAGGCGCCGTGCCCGTGTCGCTTCGAGCGACGGCTCATTCGACGAGGCAGCCAAGCCGAAAGAAGGGTGTCGCACACCGGCTGGGCAGGCGACATTCGATGCGTCAGCGTGTTGACGTCAAGGCGCCAATGCGAGATCAGCCATGACTCGCCTGACCATCACCCTATCCGAGGCACGCTACCGAGCGCTCGAGGAAGCTTCCGTGCAGCGCGACAAGACCATCGACCAACTGATCGACCAAAGCCTGGAGTTCTACGGCATCAAGACCCGCGAGGATGCCCACGACCTCGTGCGCCGCGCCCGGTCGCACAGCAATCTGACCGAGGACCAGGCGCTCGCCGTTGCCGAGGAGCAGGTTCGGGTCGTGCGGCGCAAGTCGTGAGTGCAACGCTCTAGCGCCCCGCCTTCCGCTTCTCGTGCTCGCGCTGGCAGCCGATGCAGCGCTTGGCCGTCGGGTACGCGAGCAGGCGTTCGTAGGCGATGTCGGCGCCGCAGTCGGTGCATTCGCCGTACTTGCCGGCGGCAATGCGCTGGCGTGCGCCCAGGATGTCGCGCACGTCCTGCAGGTTCTGGCGGATGACGGGGTCGTCCACCGCCGAGAGCTTGACCAGCAGCGCGTCGTCCGTGGCCTCGTCGACGCTTTCGCCGAGCGTGACCCGCTGCCGATCGTCGTCCATCGCGGAGAACAGCGAGCGAATCTCGCGAAACTCGCGGGCCCATCTCTCGTCCATCAACGCGCCGAGGTGATCGATCTGCTTCTGTTCCAGTGCGGGCATGTCCGCTCCCCTCCGAATGTTCGTGCCGCGCGGCCGCGCGGCTTCACGCTTGCTGACCTCGGTTGATTCTATCCCGCCGACGCGCGGCCGCTGCGCGTGACCGACTGCCGCAGTCGACGTAGCGGCAGCGCTCGCCGGTTTCAGTCTCGTTTCACCTTGCTGCGCGAAGAATGCAGGCAACGGGCTTTCACGCCCTTGTCCGTTCGGAGCGCAGATGATGTCGCGCAGGTTCTCGTCCCGATTCCGGCAGGCACCGCTTGCCGTTGTCGCCGCCACGTTGTTCGTCGCGGCGAGTGCGCACGCGGCCGACACTTCGGCAGCACGGCAACTCGAGCGTTTCAGCACCGCCTCCGGCGCGCCCGGCGACGCGGAACGCGGGCGCCTCTTCTTCACCAGCCGGCACGGCGGTGAATGGTCGTGCGCATCGTGCCACCACGATGCGCCGCTCACCGCCGGCAGGCACGCGAAGACCGGCAAGGCGATCGACCCGATCGCACCGGTTGCGAACGTCGCGGCCTTCACCGACACCGCGCGCGTCGACAAGTGGTTCCGTCGCAACTGCAAGGACGTGCTCGGGCGGGAATGCAGCGCGGGCGAGAAGGCCGACGTGCTCGCGTACCTGCTCGGGCTCGGACGCTGACGGTCGACGCGCTTCGGAGTGCCTGCAATGAACCCCACGTTTCGCGATCGACTCTCACGATTCCTCACGGTGGCCGGTCTCTGCGCCGTCGCCGCTGCCGCGCACGCCGGCGAGCGCAGGGCGATGCCGGCCGACGTGCCGGACGCCTACCTGCAGGAATGCGCGTCGTGCCACGTCGTGTACGCGCCGGGCGCGCTTCCGGCCGCATCGTGGCGACGGATCATGAGCGGACTCGACCGCCACTTCGGAACCGACGCCGCGCTCGACGCGGCCACGGCCGCACGAATCGACGCATGGCTGCAGCGGCAGGCCGGCACCTGGAAGCGGGTGAGTGAAGAGCCGCCGCAGGATCGCATCACGCGATCGCGTTGGTTCGAGCGCAAGCACCGGAAAGTGGACACGGCCGTCTGGCGTCACGACAGCGTGAAGAGTGCCGCGAACTGCGGGGCGTGCCATGCCGGCGCCGACCGCGGCCGTTTCGACGAAGACGACCTGCGATTCCCCGCAGGCCTCGACGCACGTCATCGGCGTGCCTGGAACGATTGAAGCGAGCAACGACATGCAATCCGTATCGACCCTCCCGCGCGCCGTCGGATCGGCGCAGACACCATCGATCGGCCGCCGCGTGGTCGACGCGCCCACGCGAGCATTCCACTGGCTGTTCGCGGCGAGCTTCCTCGGGGCGTTCGTCACCGGCGACAGCGAAACCTGGCGCTCGGTGCACGTCGCGCTCGGCTACCTGATGCCCGCGCTGCTCGGGTTCCGGCTGCTCTACGGAATCGCCGGCCCGCGCTACGCGCGCCTGGCGCCGACGTGGCGCAAGCTGGCCGGCCTGCCCGCGTGGCTTCGATCGATGCGCCAGGGACGCTGGCTCGCCGACGTCGACTGGCGACACGGCGAGAACCTGCTGATCGCGTCGCTCGTCGTCGCGATGCTCGTCGCGGTCGTGCCCCTCGCGCTGAGTGGCATCGCGGTCTACGAGGAGTGGGGCGGCGACTGGCTCGAGGAGGTCCACGAGTTCTTCGGCAACGCGTTCCTCATGCTCGCCGGCGCGCACGTCGCCGCGCTCGTCGGCTCGAGCGTGCTGCGCCGAAGGAACCGCATGGTGCCGATGATCACCGGGCGCGCGAGTGGCTCGGGTCCGGATCTGGTGCGCAGCAACCGGACGTGGCTCGCCGTGCTGCTGTGGATCGCATCGATCGGCTTCGTCGCGTGGCAACTGCTCTGAAGCGCGGCGCCTATCGAAAGCGAAGCGGTGGCGCCATCCCCGCCAGCGCAAGCAGGCCCCACACCGCGAGCGCCGTGCCCCCGCAGCAGTACAGCGCCAGGTAGAAGCGGAACGCGAAGGGGTTGTCGTCACGGTTCGGCCGGAAAGGACGCATGAAGTTCGATCCGGCCGGCAACTCGCCCACCCGATGGCCGCGCCAGCCGACCGCCAGCACGCCGGCCCCCATGGCGATCAGGAACAGGGCGCCTAGCACCTGCATCACGCAGCCTGCCCCGCGCCGGTCAGCTTGCGCAAGACCGACAGCAGCCCGGTGACGCCGGCGCTCATCGCCCCGGCCATCAGGATCTCGAACGGCCACAGGTTGTGCGAGGTGGGATCGATCGCAACGCCGATCACGATGCGCAGGACGACGAATGCCATCATGATCGCCGGCACCGCTGCAGCGATGCGCCAGCCGCCGCGCCAGCGCAAGAGCATCCACGCCGGGCCGGCGAAGCCGAGCAGGCCAACTCCCAGCATGGCGAGCATGAAGCCGTTGAGAAGCGCCACGTCACCGGCGCTGACCGGTGCCTGGTTGCGCGCTTCGGCCGCCCGCTGCTGGGCGACCCGGGCCCGCGCGTGCATGTCGGTCACCCATGCCGGGGGCGCTTCGCCCGCCGAGGCTTCGCTGCCGCCGATGACGTGGACGCGATAGGTGGCCACCACCGGCGTGCTTCGCACCCCGCCGTCGCCGGCGGTGATTCGGATCTCGTCGACCTCGGTGCCCGGCTGCATCAGGAAGAACCAGGCGAGCATTTCGCCGTCGCCCGTGTAGCGAGGCGAAGGGCTGGTGCCCGCATCGGCCGGCTTGCCACGGAAGTACGGCCTGATCCAGATGCCGACCGGCTGGTCGCTCGAATAGGCGAGGCGCAGGTTGAAGTGCTGGTTGCGCGCCAGCGTGACGCGATCGCCCGCAGGCCAGGTCTCGAGCACCCGTACCGTGGTCGCAGCGCGGGCCTGGCCGGACAGGCCGAGCGCTGCTGCGAGCAACAGGAGGGTCGCGATGAACTTGAGTCGCATGGCCCACGATTGTCTGCCCGAACCCTCCCGGGTGCGGACGGGGAGCGCAGCCGACCGCGCCGGCCGGCGGCGCTCGCGCGATGAACGGCGCGATCGTGTGTTGCGTCAGGCGCCGGTGCGGGGAGGGCTTGCCGTGGCGGGCGGCGGGGCTGCCGCCACCAGCCCGTACCGCGACATCACTTCGAGCAGCTTCACCCGGTCCGGCGGCCCGCCGGCATTGACCACCTCCGCGACGTCGCGGAAGTACTGCGCCCCGATGTCCGGCGTCAGCACGACCAGCGCGCGCGCCGTCTGTGTCCCGGTGTTCCTGAAGGCGTGCACCGAGCCGCGCGGGGTCGACATCCATTGGCCCGGTGCCAGTTCGCGCGACTCGTTGTCGACCGAGTAGCCGATCGAGCCCTCCACGACGTAGAAAAACTCCTCGTTGTGGCTGTGGCTGTGCGGTGGGGGGACGTTCGCGCCAGGCGGCACGACGAGTTCGAACACGCCCAGGCCACCGCTCTTCGAGCCGTCGACCAGGTACCGGATCTCCATCTGGCCCACCTCGATCACGTCGCTGCTCATGTCGGTCTCCCTTGTTCGAGGGTCACGACGACAATGTATACCGTTGCCAAGGCCGGATAAATGGCGTCTCATTCGACCTGCCATTGCACGAGCGACGCAGAAGCGAGACAGGCAGGCCCGTTCCATGTGGAAGCAAACCGCGCAGCACTGGTGGTCGATCACCCGCGAAGCCGTCAAGCTCTGGCTCGACAGCAACGC
>CALMSQ010000208.1:0-15817 GCA_937872345.1 uncultured Burkholderiales bacterium
CTCGGCTCGCGGCGCGACATGGAAGAACTCATCCTGGCCGGCCGCGTGTCGGTGAACGGCCAGCCGGCGCACATCGGCCAGCGCATCGGCCCGACCGACCAGGTGCGCGTCAACGGCCGCGCGATCAGCCGACGCGCTGCGCCGGCGGCACCGCGCGTGTTGCTCTATCACAAGCCGTCCGGCGAGATCTGCACGCGTGACGATCCCGGCCAGCGGGCAACGGTGTTCGAGCGGCTGCCCAGGCTGAAGGGCGCGCGCTGGGTCGCCGTCGGACGCCTCGACTTCAACACCGAAGGCTTGCTGGTGTTCACGACGTCGGGCGACCTTGCCAACAAGCTGATGCATCCACGCTACGGCTGGGAGCGCGAATACGCGGTCCGGGTGCTCGGGCGCATTGGCGACGAGGCCCGCGAGGCCCTGCTGGCGGGCGTGCAACTCGAGGACGGGCCGGCAAAGTTCGCCGCCCTCGAAGATCTCGGCGGCGATGGCGCCAATGCCTGGTACCGGGCGGTCATCGCCGAGGGCCGCAACCGCGAGGTGCGCCGGATGTTCGAGGCGGTGGGGTTGACCGTCAGCCGGCTGGTGCGCCTGCGCTTCGGGCCGCTGGCGCTGCCACGAGGGCTCGCTCGCGGCCGCTGGATCGATCTGGACGAGGCCGAGGTCCAGGCGCTGGCGCAGGCGATCCGGCGCGCGGGACCCGCCGGGGCCGAGGCTGCGACCGAAGGCGGCCGGCGCGCGGGCGAGGCCGCCGACGAACACGAAGCCGACGACGATCGTCCGACGCCCGGGCCGATGCGCGAGGCGTCGAGTGCGGCGTTCGAGGACGCCCGCGGGGCGGACGACGACGAGTGGGACGACGAAGACCCGGCCGACTCGATCGGCAACCGGGCCTTGCCCGTTGCTGCCGAGGCGGCTCACGATCCGATGGACGACGACGAGTGGCAGCCGCGCTCGGCCAACGCGCACCTCGAGGGCATCACGCGAGCCGTTCGCAAGGGCGACGGCGCGCAACCGGCCGGGGCGAAGCGCGGCGGTTTCGGCAAGGCACGCGGCCGCGCGCCGCGCGGCGCCACCTTCACCGGGCCGATGGACACCGGCAGGCCGGGGGGCATCACCGGCGGCTTCGGGGGCTTCGGACCGTCCGGCCAACCGGGCGGTCGCGGCGGGCGTGGCGGCCGAGGCGGTCCCGGCGGTCCCGGCGGGCAGGGCAAGCGAGCCCAAGGCCAGGGGCAAGGGCCGGGGTCGCGCGGACCGGGGGGCGGCCAGGGGCCGTCGCGCGGCGGACAGCCGGGCAAGCCGGGCGGGGCGCGCCGCGGCGGCCGCTCGCGCGGTGGCCGCCCGGGCGGCGGCGGGCAGCGCGGCGAGGGTTGAACCCGTGCCCTGGCGGGGTTTTCGGGCTATAATGCGCAATTAACAAATCGCCGCTTCGGCAGGTGCGAAACGGCGTTCCGGACGACGTCATCCGGGGCGCGTGCGCATCGTGCACGGGCGGCGTGCTCGAAGAAATGGGCTCGCTGGGCCCATTTTTTTTTCCGGTCGCGCCGGCATGGGGTCGGCGGCGGACCGACAAGGGTCGGCAGGTGCCGGCAGGGGGTTTGCGAGTGTCCGCACAGATGACGTCGACGCAGGCGATCATCGAACGCACCCTCGCCGGCATGGGTTACGAGCTCGTCGATGTCGAGTACGCGCAGGACGGATTGCTGCGCGTCTACATCGATGCGCCGTCGGGCATTGCGCTCGACGATTGCGAGAAGGTCAGCCGCCAGCTGTCGCATGTGCTGGCGGTCGAGGACGTCGACTATGCGCGGCTCGAAGTGTCGTCGCCGGGGGTCGACCGGCCGCTGAAGAAGGCGGCCGATTTCGAGCGCTTCGCCGGCGCCGAGGTCAGCGTCAGGTTGCGCCGGTCGCTCGAGGGGCGCCGCAACTTCGAAGGCGTGCTCACGCTCGAGGGCGACGGGCGCTACGGCCTCGAGCTGGTCGAGCGGCCGCCCGAGGCGGCCGGTGCGAAGGGCAGGAAGGCAGGATCGAAACCCGGCGCGAAGGGCGCGCCGGGCAAGGCGACGAAGGCAGGGAAGGCGACGAAGGCGCAGCAGTCGTCGCAGGCCGAGGGCGCCGGGGCCGCGGGTCGCAAGCTCGTGTTCGTGCTCGACGAGATCGAGCGGGCTCGGCTGGTGCCGAAGCTGAAGTTCCAGGAGAGGCGGAAATGAGCCGGGAAGTGTTGTTGTTGGTCGACGCGCTGGCGCGCGAGAAGAACGTGGCGCGCGAGGTGGTCTTCGGCGCGCTCGAGAGCGCGCTGGCGTCCGCGACTAAGAAGCGCTTCAAGGAAGAAGTCGACGTGCGCGTGTCGGTCGATCGCATGAGCGGCGAGTCCGAGTCGTTCCGGCGCTGGCAGGTGGTGCCCGACGGCGAACTCGAGGACCACGACGTCCAGATCATCCTGTCCGAGGCGCAGAAGCAGATCCCCGACATCCAGGTGGGCGACTTCATCGAGGAAGAGCTCGAACCGGTCGATCTCGGCCGCATCGGGGCGCAGGCCGCCAAGCAGGTCATCCTGCAGAAGATCCGCGACGCCGAGCGCGAGCAGATCATCAACGACTTCCTCGCCCGCGGCGAGTCGATCCTGTCGGGCACGATCAAGCGCATGGATCGCGAAGGTGCAATCGTCGAGTCGGGCAAGGTCGAGGCGCGCCTGCCGCGCGACCAGATGATCCCGAAGGAGAACCTGCGCGTCGGCGACCGGATCCGCGCCTACGTCGCCAAGATCAACCGCGAGGGTCGCGGCCCGCAGCTGTTCCTGTCGCGCACGGCGCCCGACTTCATCCGCCACCTGTTCGCCAACGAGGTGCCCGAGATCGAGCAGGGCCTGCTCGAGATCAAGGCGGCCGCGCGCGATCCCGGCGTGCGCGCGAAGATCGCCGTGCACTCCAACGACCGCCGCGTCGACCCGATCGGCACCTGCGTGGGCGTGCGCGGCTCGCGCGTGCAGGCGGTCACCGGCGAGCTGGCCGGCGAGCGCGTCGACATCGTCCTGTGGTCGGAAGATCCCGCGCAGTTCGTGATCGGCGCGCTGGCGCCCGCCAACGTCTCGTCGATCGTCGTCGACGAGGACAAGCACAGCATGGACGTGGTCGTCGACGAGGACAACCTGGCGCTGGCGATCGGCACCGGCGGGCGCAACGTGCGCCTGGCATCCGAGCTCACCGGCTGGCAGATCAACATCATGAGCGCCGAGGAATCGCAGGCCAAGAGCGCCGGCGAGCGGCACGCCGTGCGCGAGCTGTTCATGGCCAAGCTCGACGTCGACGAGGAGATCGCCGACATCCTGATCGACGAGGGATTCACCACCGTCGAGGAGGTGGCCTACGTCCCGATCAACGAGATGCTCGAGATCCAGTCGTTCGACGAGGACACGGTCAACGAGCTGCGCAATCGGGCGCGCAATGCGCTGCTCACCGAGGCGATCGCCACCGAGGAGAAGATCGGCACGACCGCCGAGGACCTGCTGTCGCTCGAGGGCATGGATCGCGACCTCGCGGCGAAGCTGGCCGATGCGGGCGTGCACACGCGCGACGAGCTCGCCGAGCTGGCGGTCGACGAGCTGGTCGAGGCGACCGGCATCGACGAGGAGCGCGCGAAAGACCTGATCATGAAGGCGCGCGCGCACTGGTTCGAGGCGGAGGAGCCCGATGCGGCGCAGTCGGGGCAGGAGCGGGCGCAGGCATAGCGGGCGGCATCCGGGAGCGAAGGGCCGCGAGGCGGCCCCGGGCGCCGCCAGGCGCGTGCACCGAGGTGCGATGCGACGGGTGGTGCGGTTCAGCAGAGAGGTCCGGGAAGGATGAGCATGGCGAGTACGAACGTGGCGAAGTTTGCGGCGGAGCTGAAGATGCCGGCCGAGGCGTTGCTCGAGCAACTGAAGGCTGCCGGTGTCAGCAAGCAGTCTCCGGACGACGAGTTGACCGAGGCCGACAAGGAGCAGCTGCTGCTCGCGCTGCGTCGCGCGCACGGCGCCGACGAAGGCCCGAAGCGCCGGATCACGCTGACGCGCAAGCAGACCTCGGAGATCAAGCAGGCCGACGCGACCGGCAAGGCGCGCACGATCCAGGTCGAGGTGCGCAAGAAGCGCGTCTTCGTCAAGCGCGACAGCGGCGACGCGGCCGCGGTGGAGGTCGCGCCGGCCGAGCCGGTCGAGGCGCCGGCGCCGCTGAAGTCGGTGGTCGACGAGGAGCAGCAGCGCCTGCGCGAAGCCGAGGAGGCGCGCCAGCGCGAGCTGCTCGAGCGGCAGGCCGCCGAGTTGCGCGAGAAGCAGGAACGACTCGAGCGCGAGCGCCAGCGCGAGGAGCTGGCGGCCGCCGAGGCGCTGAGGCGCGAGGAAGAGGCGCGGCGCGAGGCCGAGCGGGCGGCGGCGATCGACACCGCCACCGAGGGCGCCGAGCGCGAGCGCGCCGATGCCGAGGCCCGGGCTGCCGGCGAGGCCGCGCGCAAGGCCGCCGAAGAGGCGGCCGAGCAGGCGCGCGCCCGCAAGGCCGTCGAGGACGAGGTCGCCGAGATCAACCGGCTGATGAGCCTGCAGCGCAGGCCGCAGCCCAAGCCGGCCGAGGCGCCAGCGCCGGTCGCCAAGCCGGCGGCCGCTGCCGAGCAGGCGGGTGCGCCGGGAGCACCCGGCAAGGCAGGCGTGAGCGGCACGTTGCACCGTCCCGCGGGTGGCCGTCCGGCGCCCGGCGCGGCCCCGTCGGCCGACGCGCAGAAGAAGCACGTCAAGAGCGAGAAGCTGTCGTCGACGTGGTCCGAAGAGGCCGCCAAGAAGCGCGGGATCAAGACCCGTGGCGACACCGCCGATGCCGGATGGCGCGGCAAGGGCGGCGCCCGGCATCGCGGCGGCGGACGGCACGAGGCGGTCGGCGCCTCGGCGCCGGCGTCCAACGAGCCGATCGTGCGCGAGGTGCACGTGCCCGAGACGATCACGGTCGCCGACCTCGCCCACAAGATGTCGGTGAAGGCGGCCGAGGTCATCAAGGCGCTGATGAAGCTCGGCCAGATGGTCACGATCAACCAGGTGCTCGACCAGGACACCGCGATGATCCTCGTCGAGGAGATGGGCCACAAGGCGCTGGCCGCCAAGCTCGACGACCCCGAGGCGTTCCTGGTCGAGGACGTCGAACACGGCGAGGCCGCGCAGGAGCCGCGCCCGCCGGTGGTCACCGTGATGGGCCACGTCGACCACGGCAAGACCTCGCTGCTCGACTACATCCGGCGCGCGAAGGTCGCGGCGGGCGAGGCCGGCGGCATCACCCAGCACATCGGCGCCTACCACGTCGAGACGCCGCGCGGCGTCGTCACCTTCCTCGACACGCCGGGCCACGAGGCGTTCACCGCGATGCGCGCGCGGGGCGCGAAGGCTACCGACATCGTCATCCTGGTGGTGGCGGCCGACGACGGCGTCATGCCGCAGACCATCGAGGCGATCAACCACGCCAAGGCGGCCGGCGTGCCGATGGTCGTGGCGATGAACAAGATCGACAAGCCCGAAGCCAACCCGGACCGCGTCAAGCAGGAGCTGGTCGCCAACCAGGTCGTGCCCGAGGAGTACGGCGGCGAGGTGCCGATCGTGCCGGTCTCGGCCAAGACCGGGCAGGGCATCGACGACCTGCTCGAGAACGTTCTGCTGCAGGCCGAGGTGCTCGAGCTCACCGCAGTCCGGGACGGCGCCGCCAAGGGCCTGGTCATCGAGGCGCGGCTGGACAAGGGCAAGGGCGCCGTGGCGACCGTGCTGGTGCAGTCGGGCACGCTCAAGCGCGGCGACGTCGTGCTGGCGGGCTCGTCGTTCGGCCGCGTTCGCGCGATGCTCGACGAGAACGGCAAGCCGGTGGCCGAGGCCGGGCCGTCGATTCCGGTCGAGATCCAGGGCCTGCAGGACGTTCCGGCCGCAGGCGAGGAAGTCATCGTGCTGGGCGACGAGCGCAAGGCGCGCGAGATCGCGCTGTTCCGCCAGGGCAAGTTCCGCGACGTCAAGCTCGCCAAGCAGCAGGCCGCCAAGCTCGAGAACATGTTCGAGCAGATGACGGCGGGCGAGGTGAAGACGCTGGCGCTGATCGTGAAGGCCGACGTGCAGGGCTCGCAGGAGGCGCTCGCGCACGCGATGCTCAAGCTCTCCACCGACGAGGTCAAGGTGCAGATCGTGCACCAGGGCGTCGGCGCGATCAGCGAGAACGACGTCAACCTGGCGACGGCTTCGAAGGCCGTCGTCATCGGCTTCAACGTGCGCGCCGACCAGCAGGCGAAGCGGCTCGCCGAGACCAACGGCATCGACATCCGCTACTACAACATCATCTACGACGCGGTCGACGACGTGAAGGCCGCGATGTCGGGCCTGCTCTCGCCCGAGCAGAAGGAAGAGACGATCGGCCTCGTCGAGATCCGCCAGATCATCCGCGTGCCGAAGATCGGCAACATCGCGGGCTGCATGGTGCTCGAGGGCGTCGTGCGGCGCGGCGCGAAGGTGCGCCTGCTGCGCGACAACACCGTCGTCTGGACCGGCGAGCTCGATTCGCTCAAGCGCTTCAAGGACGACGTGCGCGAAGTCCGCGAGGGCTTCGAGTGCGGCCTGTCGCTGAAGAACTTCAGCGACATCAAGGAAGGCGACCAGCTCGAGGTGTTCGAGATCAAGGAGGTCGCGCGCACGCTGTGAGGCGGGCGCCGGGCGTCATGACGACACATCGACCGGGCGGCGTGAGCCGCAGCGTGCGCGTCACCGAGGCGGTGCACCACGAGCTCGCCGAGCTGGTGCGCGCCGAGGTCAAGGACCCGCGCGTGGGCATGGTCACGATCACCGGCGTCGAGCTGACGCCCGACTATGCCTACGCGACGGTGTACTTCAGCGTGCTGCCCGACGACGAAGCCACCGTCGCCAGCACGCTCGCCGGGCTGCGCCACGCCGCGGGCTTCCTGCGCTCGCAGCTCGGCCGCCGCGTGCGCATCCACACGACCCCCGAATTGCGTTTCGTCCACGACGTCTCGGTCGAGCGCGGCATGGCGATGTCGAAGCTGATCGACGAAGCGAACAGGCACCACGCCGACGACTGAAACACCCCGGAAAATCCCCGCCATCGGCCGGTTGGCGGCCGTCGCCGGCGCGACCCGCTGCGATCCGCAGCTCGGATCGGGGCGAGTCGGGCGGGGCCTCGACCAGGCGAGTGTCGGGGAGCGACTCGAGGCCCCGCCCGACTCGCCCCGACCGGTGGTGAACGACGCAGCATGCCCCCAAAGAAGCAACAACGCGAACCGGTCGACGGCATCCTGCTGCTCGACAAGCCGAAGGGCCTCACTTCGAACGACGCGCTCGTGCGCGCACGCCGGCTGCTCAACGCCCGCAAGGCGGGGCACGGCGGAACGCTCGACCCGATGGCGAGCGGGCTGCTGCCATTGCTGTTCGGCGAGGCGACCAAGTTCGCGCACGATTCACTGGACGCCGACAAGACCTACCTGGCGGAGCTGGCGCTCGGCACGACCACCGACACCGGCGACGCCGAGGGCGAGGTGCTTTCGCGGCGCGGGGTCGATTGCGACGACGCGGCGTTTCGGGCCGCCGCCGCCGCGTTCGTCGGCGAGATCGAGCAGGTGCCGCCGATGCACTCCGCGCTCAAGCGCGACGGCCGGCCGCTGTACGAGTACGCGCGGGCCGGCATCGTGCTCGAGCGCGCGGCGCGGCGCGTGACGATCCGCTCGATCGAGACGCTGGCGTTCGCGGGCTCGCACGCGACGATCCGCGTGTGCTGCAGCAAGGGCACCTACATCCGCACGCTGGCCGCCGACATTGGCGAGCGGCTTGGCTGCGGCGCGCACCTGAGCGCGCTGCGCCGCGAGCGCGTCGGCGCGCTGTCGCTGGCCGATGCCGTGAGCCTGGATGCGCTCGAGGCGCTCGAGCCGGCGGCTCGCCGCGCGCGCCTGGCGCCGGCCGACGCGCTGCTGGCGGGCCTGCCGCGCGTCGAGCTCGACGCGGCGAGCGAAGCGCGCTTCCTGCACGGACAGAAGCTTCGCGCGCCCTCGTCGCTGCAGGGCGGCGACCTCGAGCGCGTGCGCGTCTATGGCTCGCGCCGGCTGCTCGGCGTCGCCGCGCTGCGCGCCGGCGCGCTCGTTCCACTACGGCTCGTCGCCACGGGCGACGGCGAACCGACACACCCCGAACCGGAAGCACCCCATGAGCCTCGCCATCCGTAACATCGCGATCATTGCGCACGTCGACCACGGCAAGACGACGCTGGTCGACCAGCTGTTGCGCCAGTCCGGCACGTTTCGCGCCAACCAGCAGGTGGCCGAACGCGTGATGGACAGCAACGACATCGAGCGCGAGCGCGGCATCACCATCCTCGCGAAGAACTGCGCGGTCGAGTACGCGGGCACGCGGATCAACATCGTCGACACGCCCGGACACGCCGACTTCGGCGGCGAGGTCGAGCGCGCGCTGTCGATGGTCGACGGCGTGCTGCTGCTGGTCGACGCGGTCGAGGGGCCGATGCCCCAGACGCGCTTCGTGACCCGCAAGGCGCTGGCGCTCGGCCTGAAGCCGATCGTCGTCGTGAACAAGATCGACCGGCCCGGCGCGCGTCCCGACTGGGTCGTGAGCCAGACCTTCGACCTGTTCGACAAGCTCGGCGCCACCGAGGAGCAGCTCGACTTTCCGGTCGTCTACGCGTCGGCGGTCAACGGTTTCGCGGTCGACAGCCTCAAGGACCTGCCGGAGGACGGCGTCGACGGCCCGGGCGACGCGGCCTCCGAGGGCCTGTCGATGAAGCCGCTCTTCGAGGCGATCCTGCGCCAGGTGCCCGCGCGCGAGGACGACCCGGACGGCCCGCTTCAGCTGCAGATCTCGGCGCTCGACTACTCCAGCTACGTGGGCAAGATCGGGATCGGCCGGATCAACCGCGGGCGCATCCGCGGCGGCCAGCCGGTGACGGTGGTGTACGGCGACCCGGCCGAGACCGGCGTGGCGCCGATCACGGCCAGGGTGAACCAGGTGCTGCGCTTCAGCGGGCTCGAGCGCGTCGTCGTCGACGAGGCGCAGGCCGGCGACATCATCGCGATCAACGGCATCGACCAGCTCGACATCGGCTCGACCGTCTGCGACCCGTCGCAGCCGCAGGCCCTGCCGGTGCTCAAGGTCGACGAGCCGACGATGACGATGGAGTTCATGGTCAACACCTCGCCGATGGCCGGCCGCGAGGGCAAGTTCGTGACCAGCCGCCAGATCCGCGAACGGCTCGAGCGCGAACTCAAGAGCAACGTGGCGCTGCGCGTCGAGTTCACGGCCGACTCCGACACCTTCGTCGTCTCGGGTCGCGGCGAGCTGCACCTCACGATCCTGCTCGAGAACATGCGCCGGGAGGGCTACGAGCTGGCCGTGTCGCGGCCCAAGCCGAAGCTGCGCGTCATCGACGGCGAGCGCCAGGAGCCGTACGAGCTCCTGACGATGGACCTCGAAGACTCGCACCAGGGCGCGGTGATGGAACTGCTCGGCCGGCGCAAGGGCGAGCTGCAGAGCATGGAACCCGACGGAAAGGGCCGCGTGCGGCTCGACTACCGGGTGCCGGCGCGGGGCCTGATCGGCTTTCACAACGAGTTCCTGAACCTGACCCGCGGCACCGGCATCATCAGCCACGTGTTCGACGACTACGGCCCGTGGGCCGGCGACATCGAGGATCGCCGCAACGGCGTGCTGATCTCGCAGGACGACGGCGAGGCGGTCGCCTACGCGCTGTGGAAGCTGCAGGAGCGCGGCCGGATGTTCGTCAATCCCGGCGATCCGCTGTACGAAGGGATGATCATCGGCATCCACTCGCGCGACAACGACCTGGTGGTCAATCCGGTGAAGGAAAAGAAGCTCACCAACGTGCGCGCCTCGGGCAAGGACGAGCACATCGTGCTGACTCCGCCGATCCAGCTCACGCTGGAGAAGGCGGTCGAGTTCATCGCCGAGGACGAGCTGGTCGAGCTGACGCCCAGGAGCATCCGGCTGCGCAAGCGCCACCTGAAGGAGCACGAGCGCAAGCGCGCCGCCCGCGAGGCCGAGGCGATCTGAGCGCCGCGCGCGTCGGGCGCGCGGTGCCCGCACGGGCCCTCACTCGCGATACCAGACGATCTGGTGCGTCGTCGCGAGCAGGCGGTCGCCGCGCCCCCACAGCTCGCCGTGCTGGTCGAAGTAGCCGCTCTGGTAGACGTGGCACAGTGCCGCGCCGAGCATCGGTGACGCTCCCTGCTCGGCCAGCGCCGCGCCGTCGGCGTGGAAGTAGATGTTCAGCGAGACCGTGCCGACCGGCACCAGCTTGCCCCGCCGAAGGAAGATCCTCGGGAAGAAGACGTCGCAGGCCGACGCCAGCGCCGGGAAGTCGAGCGGCCGCGGCGGGTGGTCGGCGACCCAGCAGGCGCTGCGGCTGTCGGTGGACAGCGACTCGAACGGCGAGCGCTCGAAGCGCAGGTCGTAGCGCCGCGTGAACGCCGGCGCCTCGGGCCGCGACAGCCGCGGCAGGGTCTCGAAGGGAGCGATGGTTGGCGGGCGCGCCTCGGTGTGGCTCCACACCGGACGCCGCGTGCCGAACACCGCCATCGCGGTCGCGGCGACCGACTCGGCGTTGCCTTCCGGTTCGCCGCCGTCCTGCAGCAGCGTTGCCGTCCAGTGCTGCGTCGAGCGGTTCGAACGCATCAGTTGCGTGCGGATCCGCAGCGGGCCTTCGGCAACCGGGCCGGCGAAGTTCACCGTCAGCGATACCGGGTCGCCGAGCCGCTCGGGCCGCGACAGCATCGCGTGCAGCATCTGCGCGGCGGTGATCCCTCCGTACGGACCGACCATGTTCCAGTAGGCGGGGCTGCTGTGGCCTGCGAACGCGCCGTCGCCCAGCGGCTCGAGGCGAATCGCTTCGTCGAAGGGGTGGATGGTCGCGGTCATGCGGTGCGCGTGGCGGGGGGGCCGGGCAGGCGCCGATTATCGCATCGGGTCGGGGGCGCCCGGTCTCGCCGCTCGTCGATGGCTCCAAAGGGCCACGCCCCGATGGCTCGTCGGGGCGATTCCCGTGCAGCGGCGGCGACCCAGAATGCGTCCACGACGTACCCGTCCACCCCCCGCATTCCAGGAGACCATGATGAGCCCGACCGACACCCGCACCCCCACCGCCCTTCACCGTCCCGCCGTCTCGCCGGCAGCCGCCCCGATGGCCGCGCCGCGCTTCGACATGTACATGCAGATCCACAAGGGGCTGCGCAGCCTGATGTCCGCGACGCTGGTGGAAGTCGGCCGGATGGACTGGCTGGACCCGGCCGAGCGCGACACGACGCTGTCCCGGCTCGGCAAGTTGCTCGAGGTGTGCCGCGGCCACCTCGAGCACGAGAACCAGTTCGTGCACACCGCGATCGAACGGCGCCTGCCCGGCGCCGCCGGCCAGACCGAGGCCGATCACCTCGAGCACGTCGCCGCGATCGACCAGTTGCGGCGCCGGATCGACGCCTTGCGCCAGGCCGCGGGCGACGCCGCCGGTGCGGCCGCTCTCACCCTGTACCGGGAACTCGCCGTGTTCGTCGCCGAGAACTTCCTGCACATGCAGGTGGAGGAGTCGCGCAACAACGCGTCGCTGTGGTCGGCCTACACCGACGAGGAACTGGTCGAGATCCACGACGCGCTGGTGGCGTCGATTCCGGCCGAGGAAATGTCGTACCTGCTGGGGCTGATGCTGCCGGCGCTGGCGCCCGTCGAGCGTACGCAAATGATGCTCGGCATGAAGGCGGGAATGCCTGCCGAGGCGTTCTCCGGGGTGCTCGAAGTGGTCCGGCAGGTGCTCTCCGACCGCGATTGGGCCAAGCTCTCGGCGTCTCTGTCGGCGAGCGAGCGCGCTCTCTCGCACTGAGTTCTGCGTCGCCGATACAACACTCCCGACGAACGGCGCCTTCACAACGCTTGTTTTTGTTGGCGATCCGTGCAAGACGCGTCATGCTTCGCTCCTGTGGAGAGAGCGCGTTTTCCCTCTGAAACCGCGCTGTTCGAAACGAACATCGCACTCATGGATTCAGGAGGATCGAGAATGGCCACTGCCAAGAAGGCTGCCAAGAAACCCGCTGCGAAGAAGGCTCCGGCCAAGAAGCCGGCCGCGAAGAAGGCTGCTGCCAAGAAGCCCGCCGCCAAGGCGCCGGCGAAGAAGGCCGCTGCCAAGAAGCCCGCCGCGAAGAAGGCGGCAGCCAAGAAGCCGGCCGCGAAGAAGGCTGCTGCCAAGAAGCCCGCCGCCAAGAAGGCCCGCAAGCCGAACGCGGCCTTCATGAAGGCGCTGACCCCGAGCGCCGCGCTGGCGTCGATCGTCGGCGACAAGCCGCTGCCGCGCACCGAGGTGGTCAAGCGGCTGTGGGACTACATCAAGAAGGGCAAGCTGCAGGACGCCATGAACAAGCGCCTGATCAACGCCGACGAGAAGCTCAGGCAAGTCTTCGGCAAGGCGCAGGTCAACATGTTCGAGATGACCGGCCTGGTCGGCAAGCACCTGAAGTAATCCGGGCGCACGCCGCCGAGAGAGGGCAGCCTTCCACGGCTGCCCTTTTTCATTCATCCTCGGGCCATGCAGGAAAAGGTCATTACGCTGGCCACGCCGGTGTTCTTCGCCCTGATCGCGCTCGAGCTCGCCTGGGGCTGGTTTCGCGGGCGCAATACCTACCGGCTCGACGACGCCGTCAACAGCATCGGCCTGGGCGTGCTGTCGCAGGTGAGCGGGGTCTTCACCCGGGTCCTGCGGATCGGCATCTACGCGTGGGCCTTCGAATTCCTGGCGCTCTGGCGGCTGCCGGCCGACCGCGCGTGGGTCTGGCTGTTCGCGCTGCTGTTCTACGACTTCTGCTACTACTGGTACCACCGGATCGGCCACGAGCGCACCCTGTTCTGGGCGGCCCACGTCGTGCACCACCAGAGCGAGGACTACAACCTTTCGACCGCGCTGCGGCAGACCAGCAGCGGCGCGCTGCTCGGCTGGCTGTTCTACCTGCCGATGGCGGTCGCCGGCGTGCCGCCCGAGGTGTTCGCGGCGGTGGCGCTGGTCGACCTGTTGTACCAGTACTGGATTCACACGCAGCACGTCGGGCGGCTCGGCTGGTTCGACCGCGTCTTCGCCAGCCCGTCGAACCACCGGGTGCACCACGCAGTCAACGATCGCTACCTCGACCGCAACTACGGCGGCATCCTGATCGTCTGGGACCGCCTGTTCGGCACCTTCGCCGACGAGGATCCCGCCGAGCCGCCGGTCTACGGCACGCGCAGCCCGCTGCGCTCGTGGAACCCGCTGTGGGCCAACCTCGAGGTCTACGCGTCGATGGCCCACGATGCCTGGCACGCGCGCCGCTGGCGCGACCGACTCGGCGTGCTGTTCGGCCGTACCGGATGGCGACCCGAGGACGTCGCGCGCCGCTTCCCGAAGCCCGCGTTTTCGCTCGCGCGACCGCACTACGCACCGGGTGCGCCGGCGCGCGTGCAGGCCTACGCGCTGGTGCAATTCGCGCTGCTGCTAGGCGCGGCCGTGCACTTCCTGGGCTACCAGGCGCAGGCGCCCGCTGCGGCGCTCGTCGCCTATTTCGCCTGGATCGTCGCGTCGCTGACGACGCTGGGCGTCCTGCTCGAGGGGCGCCGCCTCGGCGCCTGGCTCGAGGCCGCACGGGCCGTGCTCACCGCGGCCGGCGTCGCCACGGCGCACGGCTGGTTCGGCGTCGCCGATCCTGGCGGCACGCTGGTCATCGCGGCCGCGGCGGGCTGGGTCGCGAGCGCAGCGTGGGCGATCTGGCTGGCGGGGCCGCTCGCGTGGCGCGCGCGGCCCGGCGCCGGCGAACCCGGGTGAGGGCGAGGGTGAGCACGAGCAACGATCTCCTCTGGCGCCGCGGCGCGGTCGCGCTCGCGGCCGCAGCGGTCGCCGCGATCGCCGGCGCGCTGCTGCGCTCGCGCGGCGGATTCGACGGCTGGACCTTGCTGCACTGGATCGGCAAGCCGCTGGCCACGGCGATCCTCGTGGGGCTCGTCTGGCGCGAAGGCGCCGCCGTCGACCCGCGGTTGCGCCGCGGCGTGCTCGCAGGGCTCGTGTTCTCGCTGGCCGGAGACGTGCTGCTGATGCTGTCGCCCAGGCTGTTCGTCGGCGGGCTGCTGGCGTTCCTCGCGGCGCACCTGTGCTACCTGCGCGCGTTCACCGTCGACACCCGTCTGTTCGCGCGGTGGTTGCCGCTGGGGGCGATCGGCGCGATCGGCGCGGCGATCCTGGCATTCCTTTGGAGCGGGCTGGCGCCGGCGCTCAGGGGCCCGGTGATCGCCTACGTGGTCGTGCTGGTGGCGATGGCGGCGCAGGCGCTCGCGCGATGGCGTGAGCACCCCGGCGATCGCACGCGGATGGCCGCGCTCGGCGGCGTGCTGTTCGTGGCATCGGACGCGCTGCTCGCGATCGACCGCTTCCGGGCGCCGATCGCGGCGGCCCCGCTGTGGGTGCTCGGCAGCTACTGGGCCGCGCAATGGGGCATCGCGCAGAGCGTGCGCGGGGGCATCGCGCAGAGCGTGCGCGGGACCGTCGCGCCCGGTGCTCAGCGCCAGTAGGCCGGGTTGCCGTAGGTGTTCTTCAGGTAGTCGACGAACATCCGAACGCGCAACGGCAGGTGCTTGCGCTGCGGGAACACCGCGTAGATCGCGTTGTCGGGCGCCGCGAACGCGTCGAGCACGCTCCTGAGCCGCCCTGCGCGCAAGTCGTCGCCGACTTCCCAGATCGAGCGCCAGGCCAGGCCGCGACCGGCCAGCGCCCAGTCGCGCAGCACCGCGCCGTCGTTGCACTCCATCGTGCCCGACACGCGCATCGACAGCAGTTGCCCGTCGACGGTGAACTGCCAGCCGCGCGCCTGGTTGCCGTAGGTGCCGAAGGTCAGGCAGTCGTGCTGCGCCAGGTCGGCCGGCGCGGCCGGCTCGCCGTGCGCCCGGAGGTAGGCCGGGCTGGCGACCACGACGCGCCGGTTGTCGGCCAGCTTCAGGCCGACGAGGCTCGAGTCGTCCAGGGCGCCGATGCGGATCGCCACGTCGATGCCCTCGTTGACGATGTCCGCGAGGCGGTCGGTCAGGTCCAGCGAGATCGGCACTTCGCGGTGCGCGTCGAGGAACGCGGGCAGCAGCGGCGCGACGTGTGCGCGGCCGAAGCCCGCAGGCGCCGTGACGCGCAGGTGGCCGCTCGCCTTCACGCCGCCGAGCGACACCGACGCCTCGGCGTCGTAGAAATCGTTGAGCAGCCGCTGGCAATCTTCGAGGAACGCGCTGCCCTCGAACGTGAGCGAGATGCGGCGCGTCGTGCGCACCAGCAGCTTCACCCCGAGGCGCTCCTCGAGCGCGTCGATGCGGCGCCCGATCACGGCCGGCGCGACGCCCTCGGCCTGGGCAGCGGCCGACAGGCTGCCGCGGGTGGCGACGGCGACGAAGGTCTCGATCTGCTTGAAGCGGTCCATGCTCGCTCGGGGTTCCGGGGCGATTATTCCAGAGACGCCGCCTTCTCGACGCGCCCCGACGGGCGTAGACTCCGGGGCTTTCCGGACTGCCTGCGATGCCCGACCCGACGCGCCATCCGATCGTGCTGGCCCCCGAGGACCTCGCGCTGCTGCAGCGGGGCTGCGGGGTGTCGATCGCGTCGCGCGACGCCACCTGCCTGCCCGACCTCGTTCGTGGCGTCGGACAGCGCGTCGAGCCCAACGGCGAGATCACCGTCTTCCTGTCCCGCGTCGACGGCGCCGGCGTGCTCGCCAACCTGCGCGAGAACGGCGCGATCGCGGCCGTGTTCAGCCAGCC
>CALMSQ010000209.1:0-5973 GCA_937872345.1 uncultured Burkholderiales bacterium
CGCGCGGTGCCGGTGCTGATGATCACGATCTGCCTGTTCGAGTCGTACCTGCTGCGCTCCAACGTCAGCATGATGTACATGCTGTTCACCGCGGCGCTGTGGCGCGGCGTTCGCGCGGATCGGTAGCCAGCAGCACGCCGCCCGCGAGCGCCTGCGCGAGCGCGAACAGTCCGTAGAGCACCGAGGCGCCGACGGCCGACGCGGCCGGGATGCCGAACGCTGCGAGCGCGACCACCGCCGCCGCCTCGCGCGTGCCCCACCCGCCGAAGCTGACCGGCAGCGTCGCCATCAGGAAGACCGGCACCGCGACGGCGGCCCAGCTCCACGCCGGCAACTCGATGCCGAGCGCGCGCCCGCCGAGCGCGAACGCGCCGATCGAAAGCAGCTGCACGCCGAGCGACGCGACGACCTGCAGCGCGTACTGGCGCCAGGCGCCACGATGCTGCGCAATCGCGGCGACCCGCGCGCGCCAGCCGTTCCCGGTCGTCGCCTGCGCGGCAATGGTTGCGCCGAGCCTGCGCAGGACGACGATGCCCAGCGCCGGCGCCGCCAGCAGGCAGGCCGCGAGCGCGGCCAGCGCGCCGGCCCCGGGGGCGCGAAGTGCGGCCGGCGCGAGCGCCACTGCGGTCGCCGTCGCGTCGGCGACTCCCCAGGCCGCGGCCGCGGCGCCCAGCACCACCAGCATCCACAGGCCGCTCAACCGGTCGAGGAACACCGACAGCCCCGCCTCGAGCGCCGGCAGCCCGCGGCGATTGAGCGCGACCGCGCGATAGACGTCGCCGCCGACGATCGCGCCCGGCAGCAGCGCATTGATCGCGACGGCGCGGAAATACAGGCCCGCCGCGGCGAACGCGCCGATGCGGTGGCCGAGCCAGCCGGCCAGCGCGCGCCAGCGCTGGGCCGAGACGAAGTTCGCGAGCGCCGACGAGGCGAGCCCGGCAAGCAGCCACGCCGGTTGTGCGCCGGCGACCTCGTGCAGCACGCGGCGCGGATCGGCCCACCAGAGGATGGCTGCGACGAGCAGCGGCGCGAGAACGATCCGCGCGACCCGCGCCCAGCCGGCCGCGCGCCCGCGCGCCATCAGCGCGTCCGCGCAGGCCTGCCTGGCCCGTTCACGGCGCCCGCTCCGCCGAACGCTCGCGCGCGCGCGGCTCGCGGACAAAATACTGCGGCGTGCCGCGCCCCTCGTGGTAGATGCGCGTGAGCAGTTCGCCGACCAGCCCGGCGACGACCAGCTGCACGCCCATCAGCACCAGCATCACGCCGGCCAGCAGCAGCGGCCGGCCGCCGATGTCCTCGCCGCCCAGCTTGAGCACGAACAGCCACGCCAGGATGAGCGCACCCGGTGCGGCGAGCCACAGGCCGACCGCGCCGAACGCGTGCAGCGGACGCTGACGGTACCGCATGAAGAAGACGATCAGCACGAGGTCGAGGATCACCCGGAACGTGCGGTCGATGCCGTACTTGGAGACGCCGCGCGTTCGCGCGTGGTGGCGCACCGGCATTTCGGCGATGTGCGCACCGGCATCGCGTGCCAGCGAAGGGATGAAGCGATGCAGTTCGCCGTACAGCCGGATGCGGTCGATGATCTCGCGCCGGTACGCCTTGAGCGCGCAGCCGTAGTCGTGCAGGTGCACGCCGGTGCTGCGCGAGATCAGGCGGTTGGCGATCACGGACGGCAGCCGGCGCGACAGCGCCTTGTCCTGTCGCTGCTGGCGCCAGCCGGAGATCATGTCGACGTCGTCGTCGCGGTCGAGGCGCTCGAGCATCGCCGGAATGTCGAGCGGGTCGTTCTGGAGGTCGGCGTCGAGCGTCACGACGTAGCGCCCGCGCACGCGGTCGAACCCGGCCTGCAGCGCGCTCGATTGGCCATAATTGCGCGCCAGCAGCACCGGACGCAGCCAGGGGCGGTCGGCTGCGAGCCGGGTGAGCACGGCCGCGCTGTCGTCGCGAGATCCGTCGTCGACGGCGATCAGCTCGAACGCGCGCCCGGTCGGTCGCATCGCCTGGTCGATGCGATCGACCAGGTCGGGCAGGTTGTCGACCTCGTTGTAAATGGGGACGACAATGCTGACATCCGGCTCGGCGGTGGCCGGCGTGAGGGCGATCTCGGATGCGACGGATTGGGGCATGGGGGCTCGGCAGGCTGCCGGCAATGTTAACTGATGAGTGATCGAGCTTTGCGCCGATGATCCGCGCCACCACGACTTCGCCCGCCGCTGCGCCGTCGGGTCGTCAATTGCTGCTGCTGGTGCTCGTCTACCTCGGCGCGCACCTGCTCTCGCGGACGCTGATCTCCGGGGCGCTCGAGCTCGACGAGGCCGAGCAGGCCCTGTGGACGCAGCAGCTCGCGCCCGGCTACGGCGCGCAGCCGCCGTTGTACACGTGGCTGCAGTGGGGCGTGTTCCAGCTCGCCGGCGTCTCGGTGTTCTCGCTGGCGCTGCTGAAGAACGTGCTGATCGCGCTCACCTACCTGTTCGTCTACCTCGCGGCGTTGCGGGCGATGCCCGCGCCGCTCGCGCTGCTCGCATCGGCGAGCATGCTGCTGATCCCGCACATCGGCTGGGAGTCGCACCGCGACCTCACGCACTCGGTGCTGGTGACGACGATGGCGAGCGCGACGGTGCTCGTCGCGATGCGGCTGGTCGAGCGGCCCCGGCCCGCGCTTTACCTGCTGCTGGGCCTCGTCGCAGGACTGGGGATGCTGTCGAAGTACAGCTACGCGCTCTTCTTCGCGGCGCTGGCGCTGGCGATGCTCGCCAGCCCGCGCACGCGAACGCTCGCGCTCAGCCCGTGGATCCTCGCCAGCGCGCTGGTGGCGATCGTCGTCGTCGCGCCGCACGCGTGGTGGCTGCTCGATCACTGGCAGATGGCCAGCGACCGCACGCTGGCGAAGATGCAGGCCCGGCCGGGCGCCGTCGCCGGTGCGCTGGCCGGGCTCGGCAGCCTCGTCGAGGCGGTCGCCGGCACGCTGGTCGTGCTGGTCGTCGCAGCGGCGGCGGTGTTCGGGCGCGACGCGTGGCGCGCGAAGACGCCGGGTGCGCGCGGCCCCTTCTGCTCGATGTGGCTGCGATACCTGGCCGCGCTCGCCGTGCTGCTGGCGGCGATGGTGGTGCTGGGCGGGGTCACCAACGTGAAGGGGCGCTGGCTGCAACCGCTGCTGTGCATGGCGCCGCTCGTCTGGTTCGGTTGCCGCACCGACCTCGACGGGCATCCGCGCGTGCGTGCCTGGCGTCGCGTGCTCGCCGGTTTCGCGATCGTCTTCTTCACGCTGCTGACGCTGCGGCCGGCCTGGGACGGCTGGCGCGGCAAACCGGGCGACCTGAACCAGCCTGCGGCCGCGCTGGCACACGCGCTGCAGGCGGAGGGCTACGACGGGCGCGGGACGATCCTTGCGGCGGACCGGGTGATGGCCGGCGTGCTGCGGACGCGCTTCACCGGCGCGCGGGTCGAGGTCTCCGCGCCGGGCGCACCACCGCCCGGGGTGGCCGACGGCGAGGCGCTGCTGCTGGTCGCGAACGGCGGTCCTGCCGACGAAGCCTGGCTGCGCGACCGCGCGGCGGCGCTCGGCCTCGTCGAGGGCGCCGCGGTCGCGGGCGAGTTCGAGCTGCCGTTCGCCTATTCGCGGCCGGGCCAGCCGAAGGCGAGGTACCGGTTCCTGCTGGTTCGCGCCCGCTGAGGCGCCGGGCGCGCCGTCGAGATCTCTCGGGCGATGCCCTTGTGCACATGCCGCGCGGCCCCATATGCGGCCCGTGAGGAGTACAGCATGTCGTCGTCGATCCGTCCGGCCGCGGTAGCGGGCACCTTCTACCCGGCCGCGCCGGGCGCGCTGCGCGGCGTGATGGCCGACTGGCTGTCGTCGGCGCCAGCCGCAGCGGACGCCGCGCGCGGGCCCGCGCCGAAGCTGCTGGTCGTGCCGCATGCCGGCTACGTCTACTCCGGGCCGATCGCCGCGCAGGCCTATGCGCTGCTCGCGCCGTGGCGCGGGCGCATCGAGCGCGTCGTGCTGCTCGGCCCGGCGCATCGCGTCGCGGTGCGCGGACTCGCGGTGCCGACGGTTTCCGGGTTCGAGACGCCGCTCGGTGCGGTTGCGGTCGATCGCGAGGGGATCGACGCGCTGGCCGCGCTGCCGCAGGTCGTGGCGAGCGACGCCGCGCACGCGCACGAGCATTCGCTCGAGGTCCAGCTGCCGTTCCTGCAGGCGGCGCTCGGGAGTTTCTCGATCGTGCCGCTCGTGGTCGGGCGCGCGGCCGCCGGCGAGGTCGCCGAGGTCCTCGAGCGCGCCTGGGGCGGCGACGAGACGCTGGTCGTCGTGAGCACGGACCTGTCGCACTACCTGCCGTATGCGCACGCACGCGCGGCCGACGCGGCGACCGTCGAGCAGATTCTCGCGCTCGACGCGAACATCGATCACGACCAGGCGTGCGGCGCGACGCCGCTCAACGGCGCGCTTCGGGTCGCGCGTGCGCGCGGCCTGAAGGGGCGGCTGCTCGACCTGCGCAATTCCGGCGACACGGCCGGCGATCGCTCGCGGGTGGTCGGCTACGGCGCGATCGGATTCTGGTCGGACGCGACGGGCGTCACGCGCGGGGAGGCTGCGGACGCCGAGCCCCGCGTCGCGCACGACAGCGCGCACGACGACGCACACGACAGCGCGCTCGGCGCGGCGCTGCTCAGCCGGGCCCGCAACGCGATCGCCGCGGCGCTCGGACTGCCGCAGGTGGCCGAGCCTTCGCACCCGGCGCTCGCGGCCCCCGGGGCCACGTTCGTCACGTTGCGTCGCGCGGGGCAGTTGCGCGGCTGCATCGGGCGGCTCGAGGCCGGCGAGCATTCGCTCGACGAGGACGTGCGCCGCAACGCGCGCCGCGCCGCGTTCGAGGATCCGCGCTTTCCGTTGCTCGGGCCCGACGAGTGGCCGGGGCTCGAGGTCGAGGTGTCGCTGGTGGGCGCGCTCGAGCCGGTGGCGGCGGCGACCGAGTCGGACGCCTGCCGGGTGCTGCGCCCGCACGAGGACGGCGTCGTCCTCGACTGGCGCGGCAGGCGCGCGACCTTCCTGCCGCAGGTGTGGGCGCAGATGGCCGACGCGCGCGAGTTCCTGTCGGCGCTGCGGCGCAAGGCCGGCCTGCCGGCCGGCTTCTGGCACGAGGAACTGACGCTGTCGCGCTACCGCGTCCTGAAGTACGCCGACGGCGAGGTCCCCGCATGAACCTGCGCGACGACGCCCACGACGCACCCGACGCCCCCGATGTCCATCTCGCCCGGTGGTGGCACCGGCTCGACGACGGTCGGATCCAGTGCGACCTGTGCCCGCGCGACTGCAAGCTGCACGATGGCCAGCGCGGGCTGTGCTTCGTGCGCGAGCGGCGCGGCGACGAAATGGTGTTGGCCACCTACGGGCGCAGCTCGGGCTTCTGCATCGACCCGATCGAGAAGAAGCCGCTGAACCACTTCCATCCCGGGTCGAGCGTCCTGTCGTTCGGCACCGCGGGCTGCAATCTCGCCTGCAAGTTCTGCCAGAACTGGGACATCTCGAAGAGCCGCGAGATGGACCGGCTGATGGACCGCGCGAGCCCGGCGCGCATCGCCGAGGCGGCGCGCGACAGCGGATGCACGAGCGTCGCGTTCACCTACAACGATCCGGTGATCTTCGCCGAGTACGCGATGGACACCGCCGACGCGTGTCACGCCCTGGGCGTGAAGACGGTCGCGGTGACGGCCGGCTACCTCCACGCCGGGCCGCGCCGCGAGTTCTTCTCGAAGATGGACGCGGCCAACGTCGACCTGAAGGCGTTCAGCGAGGACTTCTATTTCAAGCTCACCGGCGCGCACCTGGCGCCGGTGCTCGACACGCTGCGCTACGTGAAGCACGAGACCGATTGCTGGCTCGAGATCACCACGCTGCTGATCCCCGGCCAGAACGACGGCAACGACGAGATCGACGCGATGACGCGCTGGATCGCGGCCGAACTCGGC
>CALMSQ010000210.1:0-4412 GCA_937872345.1 uncultured Burkholderiales bacterium
GGGAAGCCGGTCTTCTATCGATTCCAGAAGCCGGCCGATGATCGCTTTCCCGTCATGCTCGAGCTGTTCTGCCGGGCTCCTGAGGGGATCAAGCTGGCCGAAGGAAGTCACCTCACACCGATTCCCGTCGACGAGGCCGTCGCGGCCTGTCCGCGATCCTGCTCGATGACGCGTACTACGAGTTCATCCTTGCAGGACGCAGGGAAGTCGACGGCCTGCCCTGGGTTGGCGAGGACAGGCTGATTCCGCTCAAAGCCAGCGCGTGGTTGGACCTCGGCGAACGCCAGGCGAAGGGCGAGCCCGTGGACAGCAAGAGCATCCGCAAGCATGCGAACGACGTGCTCCGTCTGTCGCAGTTGCTCGAGCCGGACGTTCGCATCGAGGTCGCCCCAAGGATCGCGCAGGATCTGAATCGTTTTCTCGATGGCATCGAAGCGGATCGCAAGCTTGATGCGAAGTTCCTTGGGATCAACAGCAGCATTGCCGAGATGGTCGAACGCATTGCGCAGGCTTACGGACTGAATCCGCGTCGCGCGACGTCATCACGATGAGGTGACGTTGGTGGGCAGTGATCTCCTCGAAGGCTCGTCGTCGGAGTTGGGTAGCTGCCCATGCCGTTCGATTGCTCGTGATCTGCGTACGGAATCTGTGCGTACCTCTGCGAGCGGCTCGTTCACGAAGGCAACGTCCGGATGCTGCGTGCCGCTGCTCGCAGCTCTTGCGTGCTCAGCACGTACTCGCCGTTGTCGACGAGTCGCTTGACGACAAGGTCGATGAAAGCTCGTGCGCGGGCCGGCCGCGCGCTTCGGCTGCCGTAGTACACGAAGTAGCTGTAGCGGTCTGGCAGGGCCCGTCAGAAATTCTGTGTGCGAGGCGGGTTTCACGGGCGTGAGCTCGTGAATCGTTCGTCGTACAGGATCGCGAATTGATTCATCGCGCTCTTCCACATCAGCCGGTTGGCCCCGGCGACACCCTGAATGCGCCCAGAGATCGAAAATGTGGCTCACCAAACTCTCCAAAGCGCCTCGAACCTGCGCAAGAACGCTCGCTCGGACCCCGGTTGGCGTGTCCTGGCAGTCATGGCCGTCGCATCAACCCGTTTCCCATCAGGCCGCTAGGCGAAGGCTAGCGCCAGCGCCACTCGAGGATCTCCGGCATGTCCTGGCCGTGCCGTTCGATGTACTCGCGGTGCTCGATCAGCTTGTCGCGCATCGCCTGCCGGAGGTGCGCGGCCCGGTATCCCAGCGTGGGGACCCGATCGATGACGTCGGCCACCAGGTGGAAGCGGTCCAGATCGTTGAGCACCGTCATGTCGAACGGCGTGGTGGTCGTGCCTTCCTCCTTGTAGCCGCGCACGTGCAGGTTGCCGTGGTTGGTGCGCCGGTAGGTCAGCCGGTGGATCAGCCAGGGGTAGCCGTGGTAGGCGAAGATGATCGGCTTGTCGGTGGTGAACAGCGTGTCGAAATCGCGGTCGGACAGGCCGTGCGGGTGCTCTTCCTTCTGCTGCAGCGTCATCAGGTCCACGACATTGATCACCCGCACCCTGAGCGCCGGCAGGTGTTGGCGCAGCAGGTCAACCGCCGCCAGGGTCTCCAGCGTCGGCACGTCGCCGGCGCAGGCCATCACCACGTCCGGCTCGCCTCCCTGGTCGCTGCTGGCCCAGTCGAAGATGCCGATGCCGGCGGCGCAGTGCTTGATGGCGGCGTCCATGTCCAGCCACTGCGGCGCCGGCTGCTTGCCGGCGACGATGACGTTGACCAGGTTGCGCGAGCGCAGGCACTGGTCCGTCACGCACAACAGGGTGTTCGCGTCCGGCGGCAGGTAGACGCGGATGACGTCGGCCTTCTTGTTCACGACGTGGTCGATGAAGCCCGGGTCCTGGTGCGAGAAACCGTTGTGGTCCTGTCGCCAGACGTGCGAGGTGAGCAGGTAGTTGAGCGACGCGATGGGGCGCCGCCACGGGATCTCGTTGCACACCTTGAGCCACTTGGCGTGCTGGTTGAACATCGAGTCGACGATATGGATGAAGGCCTCGTAGCAGGAAAACAGGCCGTGCCGGCCGGTCAGCAGATAGCCTTCGAGCCAGCCCTGGCAGGTGTGCTCGGAGAGAATCTCCATCACCCGTCCGCCCGGCGAAAGGCCTTCGTCGTCGGGCCGGCGCTCGGCCACCCAGGTGCGGTCGGTGACCTCGAACAAGGCGCCCAGGCGGTTGGAGGCGGTTTCGTCCGGTCCGACGACGCGGAAGTTCCGAGCGTCGAGGTTGTGCCGCATCACCTCCCGAAGGAAGCCGCCCATCGCACGGGTGGCCTCGGCATCCACCGCGCCCGGCTGCGGCACGGCCACGGCGCAGTCGCGGAAGTCGGGCAGGCGCAGGTCCCTCAGCAGCAGGCCGCCGTTGCCGTGCGGGTTGGACCCCATGCGGCGCGCGCCCGGCGGCGCGAGCGCGGCGATCTCCGCGCGCGGTGCCCCGTGCTCGTCGAACAGTTCCTCGGGCCGGTAGCTTTTCAGCCAGTCTTCCAGCAGTCGCAGGTGCTCGGGATTGCGCGCGACGTCGGAAAACGGCACCTGGTGCGAGCGCCAGTTGCCTTCGGCCGGCTTGCCGTCCACCTCCTTCGGCCCGGTCCAGCCCTTGGGGCTGCGCAGCACGATCATCGGCCAGCGCGGGCGCTCGACGGTGGCGCCGTTGCCGTCGCCGGAGCGCGCGGCGCGCTGGATCGCGCGGATCTTCGCGATGACTGCGTCCAGCGTGGCGGCCATCCCGGCGTGCATGGTCGCCGGTTCCGAGCCCTCGACGAAGTGGGGCTCATAGCCGTAGCCGACCAGCAAGGCTTCGAGTTCCGCGTGCGGGATGCGCGCCAGCACGGTGGGATTGGCGATCTTGTAGCCGTTCAGGTGCAGGATCGGCAGCACCGCCCCGTCGCCGGCGGGGTCGAGGAACTTGTTCGAATGCCAGGCGGCAGCAAGCGGGCCGGTCTCGGCCTCGCCGTCGCCCACGACGCAGGCAACGATCAGATCCGGGTTGTCGAACGCCGCACCGAAAGCATGCGACAGCGCATAGCCCAACTCGCCGCCTTCGTGGATCGAGCCCGGGGTTTCGGCGGTGACGTGGCTGCCCACGCCACCGGGAAACGAGAACTGCCGGAACAGCCGCTGCATGCCTTCGGCGTCGCGGCCGACGTTCGGGTAGAACTCGCTGTAGCTGCCCTCGAGCCAGGTGTTGGCGAACAGCGCCGGTCCGCCGTGGCCGGGGCCCGCGACATAGAGCACGTCGAGGTCGAACGCGTTGATGACGCGGTTCAGGTGCGCATAGATGAAATTCAGGCCCGGCGTCGTGCCCCAGTGGCCCAGCAGCCGGGGCTTGGTGTGCCGGGCCTCCAGCGGTTGCCGAAGCAGCGCGTTGTCGAGCAGGTAGATCTGCCCCACCGAGAGGTAATTGGCGGCGCGCCACCAGGCGTCGAGCGCATCGAATTCGGCGCCCGGCGACGCCGGCAGGTCATGCGGGAAGGAGGCGGTGGCGCTCATGAGTCGTTCCTTGGGTCGTGGCGCCGGAGCCCGTCGGACCTCCCTTGCGCAGGGCGGGTCTCACGGACGCGAGCTCGTGAACCCTTCACTCTGCGCGGATCGCGAATCGATTCGACGCGCTCGTCCCCCCGCAGGTCGAGCACTCACGGGCCGATCATACCGACTTGCTCGTCGCGCTGCGGGGAACGGATTCGCGACCAGCGGCTCGCAGCCCGGGCCCTCGTGCACTTCAGGCGTCCGCGGCCAGGGCTTGCCACGCCCCATTCCGGCGCTGCTCGACGGCGCTCGTGTCCGGGTCGATGCGAAACAGGTGCAGCCAGCTGTTGTCGACCAGCTGACGGACGATCTGTTCTTCGGCATGGAGCCCCGGTTCTGGCTGAACCTGCAGTCCGTGTACGACATTCGGGTGGCGGATCGAGAACTGCGCGCCAAGCTTGCGCCGAGGATCCGGGTTTTCCATCTGGTGGCCGGCTGATAGCCTGTTCTCGGCGATGCGCGCGACCGAAGAGTGAAGGCCGTCCCGGGGTCGCAGCGGGGGCGCCGAAGATCTTCACTGAACAGCAGATGTCGCCATCTCGTCGAAGCCAGACAACGACTTGCCGAAGCTGTTGATGATCGAGTGGAAGCCGGTCCCGAGGAGTCAGGTCGCGCTTCCGGTGACCAGGATCTTGCCGTCGCGTTCGCCGCCGTTGGCGGCGGCTACCGCCTCCTGGATCTTCTGAACCGGGTAGGTTCCATGGACGCGGGCGTGCAGCACGCCGCTGGCCACCAGTTGCGCAAGCTCCCCGTATAGCGCGCGCTGGGCGTCGCGGTTTGCCTCACGGAACCACTTCACGAGCCAGAAGCCCCGCAGCGTGATGCCGCGGAATATCAGGGAACTGGGCGCCACC
>CALMSQ010000211.1:0-4972 GCA_937872345.1 uncultured Burkholderiales bacterium
CGCGCGATCGAGGCGGTCTGGCGCATCGAGTGCGCGAAGGTCGTCGCCACGGTCGCGCGGATGGTGCGCGACGTCGGGCTGGCCGAGGAGCTGGCGCAGGACGCGCTGGTCGCGGCGCTCGAGCACTGGCCCGCATCGGGCGTGCCGGGCAACCCGGGCGCGTGGCTCACCGCGACGGCCAAGCACCGCGCGCTGGACCACCTTCGGCGCGAGCGGATGCTTGCGAGCAAGCACCAGGAAATCGGGCGTGACCTCGAGGCGCAGGAGGCGGCGATCGTGCCGGACTTCGTCGACGACCTCGATGCCGCGCGCGCCGACGCGATCGGCGACGACCTGCTGCGGCTGATCTTCGCCGCCTGCCATCCGGTGCTGTCGCCGCAGGCGCGCGTGGCGCTGACGCTGAAGCTGCTCGGCGGCCTGTCGACCGCGGAGATCGCGCGGGCGTTCCTGGTGCCGGAGCCGACGATCGCGCAGCGCATCGTGCGCGCCAAGCGCACGCTCGCCGAGGCGCGCGTGCCGTTCGAGTTGCCGCCCGGGCCGGAGCTGGCGACGCGGCTCGCCTCGGTGCTGCAGGTCGTCTACCTGATCTTCAACGAAGGCTACACGGCCACCGCCGGCGACGACTGGATGCGGCCCGCGCTGTGCGACGAGGCGCTCAGGCTCGGCCGCGTCCTCGCCGGCCTGGCGCCGCGCGAGCCCGAGGTGCACGGCCTGCTCGCGCTGATGGAGCTGCAGGCCTCGCGCAGCGCCGCGCGCGTGGACGCACAGGGCAGGCCGGTATTGCTGCCCGACCAGGACCGCAGCCGCTGGGACCGGCTGCTGATCCGCCGCGGGCTGCAGGCGCTCGGGCACGCCGAGTCGATCGGCGGCGCGCTCGGGCCCTACGCGCTGCAGGCGGCGATCGCCGCCTGCCATGCCCGGGCCGCGCGCGCCGACGATACCGACTGGCCGCGCATCGCGGCGCTGTACGACGCGCTCGCGCAGGTGGCGCCGTCGCCGGTGGTCGAACTGAACCGCGCGGTGGCCGTCGGCATGGCGTTCGGCCCGTCCGCGGCGCTCGAGATCGTCGACGCGATCCGCGACGAGCCCTCGCTGCGCGGCTACCAGTGGCTGCCGAGCGTGCGCGGCGACCTGCTCGCGAAGCTCGACCGCCACGACGAGGCGCGCGACGAGTTCGCGCGCGCCGCGGCGCTGGCGCGCAATGCGCGCGAGCGCGAGCACCTGCAGGAGCGGATCCGCGCCTGCGAGCAGGCCTCGGCCTCGGGCGGGACGTCCGCACGGGTCGCGCCGAAAGAGCGCAGCGATCCATGAGCGGCGTCGTGTAAGCTCGTCCGCCGATGAGCACGACGATCCGCGAAGGCTACGTTCCCGGCTGCATCGGTCGCATCGCCGAACTGCATGCGTCGTATTACCACCGCACTGCCGGCTTCGGTCTCTCGTTCGAGAGCAAGGTCGCGCGCGAGCTGGCCGACTTCTGCGATCGCTACGTCGCCGCCCGCGACGGGCTGTGGCTCGCGCTCGCCGACGGCCGGATCGAGGGCTCGATCGCGATCGATGGCTCGCACGCCGCGCGCGACGGCGCGCACCTGCGCTGGTTCATCGTCTCGGGCGCCGTGCGCGGCCGCGGCGTCGGCGGCCGGCTGCTCGATTCAGCGATGGACTTCTGCCGCGCGCGCGGCTACGACCGCGTCTACCTGTGGACCTTCGAAGGGCTCGACGCGGCGCGGCACCTGTACGAGAAGGCGGGTTTCAGGGTCGCGCAGCAACAGCGCGGCCGGCAGTGGGGCACGGAGGTGAACGAGCAGCGCTTCGAGCTGCGCGGGGGCGCCCGGGCGTGACCGGGCGCCGGAAGCGCGTCGGCGTCTCCGGCGGATTCCTAGAACACTGCGTCGACGCGGAACAGCACCAGCAGGCCCATCACCGCGAAGATCGCGGCCGCGATCGAGTGGACCAGCTTCATCGGGATCTTCGCGGCGAAGCGGTCGCCAACGAACACCGCCGGCACGTCGGCGATCAGCATGCCGAGCGTGGTGCCGAGCACGACCCAGACCGGGTTGGCGTAGTGCGCCGCCATCGCGATGGTGGCGATCTGCGTCTTGTCGCCCATCTCGGCCAGGAAGAACGTGACCAGCGTCGCACCGAACACGCCGAGACGGCGCGCCACCTTGGTCTCGTCCTCCTCGATCTCGTCGGGGATCAGCGTCCAGGCGGCCATCGCGAGGAACGACAGGCCGAGTACCCAGCGCAGCACCTCGGGACTCAGCACCGAGGTGATCCACGCGCCGAGCGCGCCGGCGAGCCCGTGATTGACCAGCGTCGCGCACAGGATGCCCGCGACGATCGGCACCGGCTTGCGAAAGCGCGCGGCGAGGATGAACGCGAGCAGCTGGGTCTTGTCGCCGATCTCGGCGAGCGCGACGACCGAGGTCGAGACGAGGAGCGATTCCATGGGCCGCGAAGATATCAGGTGTCCGCAGCCTGCCCCGAGCCTGCGATCCCCGGGCGCAGGGACGCGGCACCGACGATCGCGCAGCCGGCGAGCGCCAGGACGATCACCGCGCCGGACGGCGCGTCGAGCAGCGCGGACAGCGCCAGCCCCAGCGCATAGCCCGCTGCGCCGATCCCGTAGGCGAAGGCATGCCGCTTCGCGCCGCGATGCCGTTGCGTCGCGAGCGCCGGGATGATCAGGCTCGAGAACACCAGGTACACGCCGACGAGCTGCACCGATGCGGTGACCGCGAGCGCGAACGCGCCATAGAAGCCGAAGCGGCCCGCGCGTTGCACCCACCCGAGCGACAGCGCGGCCACCAGCAGCGCCGACACGACGGCCAGCCACGCCAGTTGCCGGGCATCGACCCACAGGATCTGCCCGACCAGCAGGTCCTTCAGGTGCTCGCCGCCGTGCGGGTTGCCGGCAAGCAGCAGCAAGCCGGCGCAGGCGGCCAGCACGAAGATCACGCCGATCAATGCCTCCTGCTGCTGCGGTGCGCGCCGCTCGGTCCAGGTGAGCAGCAGCGCGCCCAGCAGCGCGGCCGACACCGCTGCGGCCTGCACCGCGAGCCCGCCGTCGGGCAGGCCGAGCGCATCGGCGGCGATGACGCCGAGCCCGGCGATCTGCGCGATCGCGAGGTCGGCGAAGACGATGCCGCGGTCGAGCACCTGCCTGCCCAGCGGCACGTGCGTGGCCAGCACCAGCAGCCCGGCGAGCAGCGGCAGGCCGAGGATGCTCCAGTCGAGCGCCGTCCAGTTCACTTCGCGGCTCCGGCGGCCAGCAGGCGCGCGACGGTGTCGTCGAAGAGGCCGAACAGGTCCTTCGCGCCGTCGGTGCCGCCGACGGTGAACGGGAGCTTCACGGCGGCGACACCGGCATTGCGCTGCAGCCAGTCGGACGGCCGCGGATCCTGGTAGGCCGCGTACAGCACCATGCGCGCCGGCGTCGCCTTCAGCGACGCGAGCACCGACTGAAGGTGCGAGACCGTGGGCTCGACGCCGGGCTTCGGCTCGAGCACGGCGAGCTCCTTCATGCCGAGCCAGTCGTACAGGTAGACGAAGGCCTTGTGCTGCGACACGACCGGTGCGCCCTTCAGCGGTGCGGCCTGCGCGGTCCATCGCGCGATCGCCTGCTGCCAGCGCTGCGAGAAGTCGGCCTCGCGCCGCGCGTACTCGGCCGCGTGCGCCGGGTCGAGTTGCCGCAGGCGCGCGGAGAGCGCCGTGGCAACCAGTGCGATGTTGCGCGGGTCGGTCTGGATGTGCGGGTTGCCGGCGGCGTGCACGTCGCCCTGCGAGCGGTCGACTCGCGCGGGCACGTCGAGCTTGCGCACGAAGTCGGCGCTGGCGAAATGGCCGGGCTGGCCCGGTTGCACGCGGTCGTTGCCGGACTGCTGAAGCAGCGTGGGCAGCCAGCCGATCTCGAGCTCGGCGCCGGTGCACACCACCAGGTCGGCATTGCGCACGCGCGCGATCAGGCTCGGCCGGGCCTGGATGCGGTGCGGGTCCTGCAGCGCGCTGGTGGCCGAGGTCGCGTCGACCAGGTCGCCGCCGAGCTCCTTCGCGAGCGCGGCCCACTCGGGCTCGCAGGCAAGGACGCGCAAGGCGGCGTGCGCGGGCAGCGTGAACAGGGCGAGCGCCGCGGCGGCCAGCGCGGCGAGTGTCGTGTGCTTCATCATCGGTCCCCTTGGGGCGATCAGTAGCCGTGCGCGCCGTGCGCGCCGAGGCTCATCTGGTACTGGAGGAAGAGCTGGTGGTCGACGAACCCCTCGCGCGCGCGGTCCTGCGCGAACTGCAGGCGCACCCGGGAGAACTCGCTCGGGCTGTAGTCGAGCATCAGGCTGTGCTTGCGCGGGCGGTAGTCGGGGGCCGCGAGGGCTGCGGCGTTGACGCCGTAGTCGGGCGCGCCCGGATCGAGCCGCTCGGTGCGCAGGCCGACGCGCCAGCGCGGCATGAACTTGTAGACCCCCTGCAGGTACCAGCCCGATTGCACGACGCGATAGGCGCCGGCACTGCCGGCGCCGCCCACGTCGTAGACGAGGTTGCCATCTCGCGCGCTGCGCAGGTATTCGCCCTGCAGCTTGAAGCTCGTGCGCGTGGCGTCGCCGTGGGGCGCCCACTTCCAGACCGCGTCGGCGATCCAGACGCGCGTGTCGCCGCTGAACGCGCTGGCCACGGGGTTGCCCGCCGGATCCGTCGCGACCAGGTCCTGGTCGCGCGCCTTCGCGTCGAGCACCGACAGCCCGGCGCGCCAGCTGTGGCTGTCGCCGACGTCGCCGCCGACGTGCGCGGCGAGCGCGCGCATCCCCGCGCCGTTGCGCGACGCATCGCCGCCGCCCGGGAAGCTGCGGCCCCGGCCGAGCTCGGCGCCGAGCTCGACGAACAGCTCGGTCGGCGCGACCCAGTTGAGCTGCACGCCGTCGTCGCCGTACTGGCGGCCGAGCATCGCCTGGTAGGCGAGCGGGCTGTCGACGAAGTCCCAGGT
>CALMSQ010000212.1:0-8068 GCA_937872345.1 uncultured Burkholderiales bacterium
TCGGCGACCGGCACGTAGCGTCCTTCGCGCCGGAAGGTGTCCTGGATCTTGTGGTTCAGGATGCCGATCAGCCAGGTGCGCAGCGCCGACTGGCCCTGGAACGACGCGCGATTCGACAGCGCCGCCAGCAGCGCATCCTGGACCGCGTCTTCGGCGAGATCCTCGTCGCGGATCCGGCGCCGGGCGAAGCGCAGCATGGCGCCGCGGTGAGCGGCCAGGTCGGCCGGGCTGGGGGACTGGAAGGCAAGACATCCGAAGGAAGCGGTCATTCGTCTGGCTCTGGCTGGATGCGACGGGTGCAGTCTGCCGTGCCAGTCTTACCCGGTCGTCTCGCGAAGATCACGTTTCGATAACGAATCCCCGTAAGCGAACCGGCCGGGCGCTGACCCACCCCCGGGGTCCGGGCGGGACGTGGGGTTTTGCTATGCTCGATTCGATGGACAGGCGAATACTCGTGGTCGAGGACCAGCGCGACATCGCCGAGCTGATCGCGATGCACCTGCGCGATCTCGGTCATCGCATCGACTGCGTCCACGACGGCGCCGCCGGCTACGAGGCGGCCCGGTCGGGACGCTACGACCTGATCGTCCTCGACGTCATGCTCCCCGGGCGCGACGGCCTGGACATCGTGCGTGCGCTGCGCATCGACAAGGTGACCACGCCGGTGCTGATGCTGACCGCCCGCTCGACCGAACTCGACCGCGTGCTCGGGCTCGAACTCGGCGCCGACGACTACCTGACCAAGCCGTTCTCGATCCCCGAACTGCAGGCGCGCGTGCGCGCCATGCTGCGCCGCGTCGACATGCACGCGCCGGTCGCTGCCGACGCCGGCGCCGCGATGGCCGCCAGCGCCGGCACCGAGCGCATCGAGATCGGCGACCTCCTCATCGACTGCGCCAGCCGCGAGGTCCGCCTCGCCGGCCAGCCGATCGCGCTCACGGCCAAGGAGTTCGACCTGCTCGCACACTTCGCCCGGCACCCCGGGCGCGCGTTCACGCGGTTGCAGTTGCTCGACGCCGTCTGGGGCACCACGTTCGAAGGCTACGAGCACACGGTGAACACGCACATCAACCGCCTGCGCGCCAAGATCGAGGCCGACCCCGCCAACCCGCGCCGCGTGCTCACGGTGCGCGGCGTCGGATACCGCTTCGCCGACCGACGATGAAATCGCTGCGTGCACGCGTCCTGCTGCTGATCGTCGGCTTCGGCCTGATGATGGCCGCGCTGCTCGCGATCATCATGCACGCCTCGGTCCGGCAGTACTACAGCGACTGGATGTACGCGAAGAACGCGGCGTTCGCGCAGCGCGTGCTCGAGGCGCACCCCGACCTCTGGCGCGACTACTCCCGCGATCCGGCCGGCTTCGGCGCGACGCTTCGCCAGTACACGCTGTACTCGCCGAACACCGGCCTGTACCTGCTCGACCTCGAGGGCCGGGTGTTGGCGACGGCCGGCGAGCGCCAGCCGTTCTGGACCCGCTACCGGGTCGATCTCCAGCCGGTCACCGAAACGATGCAGATGGATCCGGCGCTGCCGATCGTGGCCGACGACCCGGACACCGAGGGGCGCCGTTCGCTGGTCGCCGCGCACGAGGTCGTCGACGATGGCAAGCCGCGCGGCTGGCTCTACGTCGTCGCGAGGCAGACCGACATCGACACCGCGATGCCGGCGCTGCTCAAGAGCTACGCGATCCGCGCGGCCTCCACCGCCGGGCTGATGACGATCGCGATCGGCGTGCTGCTCACCATCGCGATGATTTCGCTGCTGACCCGGCCGCTGACCGCGCTGACGCGGGCCACCGAGCGGATCCGCAACTCCGGCTTCTCGGACCAGCTGTGCGACGACTTCTTTCCCGACGCCGATCGCGATGACGAGATCGGGCGCCTGAGCCGCACTTTCCGCGAAGCGTTCGACCGGCTGCGCCAGGAAACCGAGCGCGTGCGCACGGTCGACGCGCACCGTCGCGAGATGGTCGCCAGCGTCTCGCACGACCTGCGCACGCCGCTCACCGCGCTGATCGGCCAGATCGAGACGATCCGCCTGAAGGGCGACGCGCTGCCGCCCGACGCGCAGGCACACCTGCTCGATCGCGCGCTGCACAACGCGCAGCACCTCAAGCGGCTCACCGACGCGCTGGCCGAGCTGGCGCGGCTCGACAGCCCCGAGTTCCGCGCGCAGCCCGAGCCGATCGCGATCGGCGAGCTGGCCGACGACGTCGTCCAGCGTTTCGCGTCCGCGGCGCAGCAGGCCGGCGTGACGCTCGGCGTCGAGTATCCGGACGGCCTGCCGCTCACCCGCGCCGATGCGGCGCTGATCGAGCGGGCGTTGTCGAACCTGATCGACAACGCGCTGCGGGTCACGCCGTCGGGCGGCCGCGTGCTGGTGCGCGCGCTGCGCGAGGGCGACGGCGTGCGGATCGAGGTCGCCGACACCGGTCCGGGCGTTGCCTCGGAAGACCAGCCCCGCGTATTCGAGCGCTTCTACCAGACCAGCCGGCACCGCGAGCACCGCGGCAGCTCGGGGCTGGGCCTGGCGATCGTCAAGCGGGTGGCCGAACTGCACGGCGGAACGGCCGGCCTGCGCAGCGAGCCCGGGCGCGGATCGACGTTCTTCATCGACCTGCCGCTGACTGCCTGAGAAGCGCCGCCGCCGCCTGCCGCGGCTCGAACGCGCGCCACCCCCCAATCCGCCAGCGACCCGACCCCGACCCGATGGACTGGCGCCGCATCGCGCACCTCGACATGGACGCGTTCTACGCGTCGGTCGAGCTGCTGCGCCGGCCCGAATTGCGCGGCCGGCCGGTCGCCATCGGCGGCCACGGCGAGCCGTCGCGCCGCGGCGTCGTCACGACCGCCACCTACGAGGCGCGCGCGTTCGGCATCCGCTCCGGCATGGCGCTGCGGCGCGCCGCCGAGCTGTGCCCGCAATGCGTGTTCCTGCCGGTCGACTTCGACGAGTACCGTCGCTACTCGCGGATGTTCAAGGCGGCGATCGCCGCCGTCACCGACCGCATCGAGGACCGCGGCGTCGACGAGGTCTACCTCGACCTCACCGCGGTGCCCGGCATCCGCATCGAGCGCGGCGCCCCGGTCGCCCGCGACATCCAGCGCCGCGTGCTGGAAGCCACCGGCCTGACCTGCTCGGTCGGCCTGGCGCCGAACAAGCTCCTCGCGAAAATCGCCTCCGACCTGCACAAGCCGGCAGGCCTCACCATCGTCGACGCGGAGGACATTCCGGTGCTGATCTGGCCGTTGCCGGTGCGCCGGATCAACGGCATCGGGCCCAAGGCCGACCTGCAGCTCGAGGAGCTCGGGCTGCGCACGATCGGCGAGTTGGCCGCGGCGCCGCCGTCGATGCTCGTCGCCCGCTTCGGCGCCAACTACGGGCGCTGGCTGCACGAGGCCGCGCATGGCCGCGACGAGCGTCCGGTGGTCACGGCGAGCGAGCCGGTCTCGATGAGCCGCGAGACCACGTTCGAGCACGACCTGCACCCGCGGCGCGACTGGCAGGCGCTCGCCGCCTGCCTGGCCGAGCTGTGCCGCGACGTCGCCGCCGACCTGCGCCGCCGCGGCTACGCCGGGCGCACGATCGGCGTGAAGGCGCGCTACGACGATTTCCGCATCGTGACCCGCGACCTGACGCTGCCCGAGGCGACCGACGACGACGCGGCGATCCGCCGCGCGGCGTTCGAGTGCCTGGACCGGGTACCGGCGGTACGTCGGCTGCGGCTGCTCGGCGTGCGCGTCGGCAGCCTGTCGCGCCCGGGCGCGACGGCCGCGCGTGCCGGATCCGGCCGTGGCGGCGCCGCGTCGCCGGGCCCGCAGCAAGGGGAGCTGCCGCTGTCGGGCTGAGCGGCGCGCAGGCGCCAGGTTCTATAATCGACGGATTTTGCACCCACACGGCAGCGGTTCATGGAAAAGATCAACAAGGTGGTGCTCGCGTACTCGGGCGGGCTCGATACATCGGTGATCCTGAAGTGGCTTCAGGACACCTACGGTTGCGAGGTGATCACCTTCACCGCCGACATCGGCCAGGGCGAGGAACTCGAGCCGGCGCGCGAGAAGGCGCGGATGTTCGGCGTGAAGAAGATCTACATCGAAGACCTGCGCGAGGAGTTCGTCCGCGACTTCGTCTTCCCGATGTTCCGCGCCAACACGGTCTACGAAGGCGAATACCTGCTGGGCACCTCGATTGCGCGGCCGCTGATCGCCAAGCGGCTGGTCGAGATCGCCCGTCGCGAGAACGCCGACGCGATCTCGCACGGCGCCACCGGCAAGGGCAACGACCAGGTCCGCTTCGAGCTCGGCGCCTACGCGCTGATGCCCAACGTGAAGATCATTGCGCCGTGGCGCGAATGGGACCTGCTCTCGCGCGACAAGCTGCTGGCGTACGCCGATACCCACGGCATCCCGGTCGACTTCAAGAAGCGCCAGGGCGGCGCGCCGTTCTCGATGGACGCGAACCTGCTGCACATCTCGTACGAGGGGGGCATCCTCGAAGACCCGGCCGCCGAGCCCCCGGCCAAGGGCATGTGGCGCCTGACGGTTCCCGTCGAGAAGGCGCCGGGCAAGCCGGAGGACGTCGAGCTCGAGTTCCGCGCCGGCGACCTGGTCGCGATCAACGGCCGGAAGATGAAGGCGCACGAACTGCTCGCCGAGCTCAACCGGCTCGGCGGCAAGCACGGCGTGGGCCGGCTCGACCTGGTCGAGAACCGCTACGTCGGCATGAAGTCGCGCGGCTGCTACGAGACGCCGGGCGGAACGATCCTGCTGCGCGCGCACCGCGCGATCGAGTCGCTGACGCTCGACCGCGAGGTCGCGCACCTGAAGGACGACCTCATGCCGCGCTACGCCAGCATGATCTACAACGGCTACTGGTGGTCGCCCGAGCGCCGCGCGCTGCAGGTGCTGATCGACCACACGCAGGCCAGCGTCAACGGCACGGTGACCGTGCGCCTGTACAAGGGCAACGTGATCGTCGTCTCGCGCAAGTCGCCCGATTCGCTGTTCGACGAGCGCATCTCCACCTTCGAGGACGACCAGGGCGCCTACGACCAGGCCGACGCGGGCGGCTTCATCAAGCTCAACGCGCTGCGCATGCGCATCGCGGCGAACAAGGCGGCGGCCACCGCCAAGGCGGCCGCGCCGGGCAAGCGGACGGGCGGATCGGGCGGGCGCGCGCGCCGGGCGGGCTAGCCCGCGGGCCAGGGCCTGTTCAATCCACGAATGCCGCTCGTCTCGCTGCAGGACGTCCACCTCGCCTACGGACACGTGGCGCTGCTCGACGGCGCCGACTTCTCGATCGACGCCGGCGAGCGGATCGCGCTGATCGGCCGCAACGGCACCGGCAAGTCGTCGCTGCTGCGCGGCATCGCCGGGGAGCTCGTGTTCGACGACGGCCAGGTCATCCGGCAGGGCGGCGTGTCGATCGCGTTCGTCCCGCAGGAGCCGGCACTCGATCCCTCGCACTCGATCTTCGAAGCCGTCGCGGCGGGGCTCGCCGGCCAGGCGGCCGCGATCGCCGAATACGAGGCGCTGGCCGCGGCGCTCGCCCGCGAGCCGCAGCCACGGCCGGGCCAGCTCGAGCGCCTCGCCGCGCTGCAGGCGCGGCTGGACGCCGACGGCGGCTGGGCGTCCGCGCACCGGATCGAGAGCGTGCTCTCCCGGCTCTCGCTCGACGGCACCGAGCCGGTCGCGAAGCTGTCGGGCGGCAGGCGCAAGCGTGTCGCGCTGGCGCGGGCGCTGGTCGCCGACCCCGACCTGCTGCTGCTCGACGAGCCGACCAACCATCTCGACATCGAGTCGATCGCCTGGCTCGAGGAGTTGCTTCGCGGCCTGCGCGGGGCGCTGGTCGTCGTCACGCACGACCGGCGCTTCCTCGACCGGGTCGCGACGCGGATCGTCGAGCTCGACCGCGGCCGGCTGCGTTCGTACCCGGGCAGCTTCGGGCAGTACCAGGCGCGCAAGGCCGACGAGCTTGCCAGCGAGGCGGTGCTCGACGCGAAATTCGACAAGCTGCTGGCGCAGGAGGAAGCCTGGATCCGCAAGGGCGTCGAGGCGCGGCGCACGCGCAACGAGGGCCGGGTGCGCAGGCTCGAAGCCTTGCGACGCCAGCGCGCCGAGCGCCGCGAGCGGCTCGGCCGCGTCGGGCTCGCGGTCGACGCGGGCGAGCGCTCGGGCAGGCTGGTCGTCGAGCTGCGCGGCGTCGCCAAGGCCTGGGGCGAGCGGGTGGTCGTCCGCGACTTCGACGCGATCGTCCAGCGCGGCGACCGGGTCGGGCTCGTCGGCCCCAACGGCTGCGGCAAGACGACGCTGCTCAGGCTGATGCTGGGCGAGATTGCCCCGGACCGCGGCAGCGTGCGGCTGGGCACGCAGCTGCAGGTCGCCTACTTCGACCAGCTGCGCGAGCAGCTCGACGACGCCGCCACGCTGGTGCAGACGATCAGCCCCGGCTCCGAATGGATCGAGGTGGGCGGACGGCGAACGCACGTGATGAGCTACCTGGAACGCTTCCTGTTCGCGCCTGAGCGGGCCCGCTCCCCGGTCGGCTCGCTCTCCGGCGGCGAGCGCAACCGGCTGCTGCTCGCCCGGCTGTTCGCGCGCCCGGCCAACCTGCTGGTGCTCGACGAGCCGACGAACGACCTGGACATCGACACGCTCGAGCTGCTCGAGGATCTGCTCGCCGACTATCCGGGCACCGTGCTGATCGTCAGCCACGACCGGGCGTTCCTCGACAACGTGGTCACGCAGACGATCGCCTCGCTCGGCGACGGCGTCTGGCGCGAATTCGCGGGCGGATACGCCGACTACGAGGCGGCGCGGGCCCGCGAGGCCGCCGCGTCGCCGGGCGGGGCGGATCACGCCGCCGCCGCCGCCGCCCTGTCCGCCAAGGCCGGCCGGACAGGCGCCCGGGCCGGCGAGGCCGCGACGGCGCCGGCGCCGCGTGCGAAGCTGAGCTACCGGGAGCAGCGCGAGCTCGAAGCGCTGCCGGCGCTGGTCGAGTCGCTCGAAGCCGAGCAGAAGATGCTCGGCGAGCGCCTGGCCGACCCCTCGGCCTGGCGCGGCGACCCGGGCGAAGCGCGGGCGATGAACGAGCGCTTCGCCGCGATCGAGGTCGAGCTGCTCGCGGCGCTCGAGCGCTGGGAATCGCTGGAGGCGCGCCGCTGAGCCGGCGCCAACCGTCGCGACCGGTGCACCGCCGCCGCTGGGCCTACAATGCCGGGCGTTGTTCCCCGGCGATCCCGCCGGGCGAGGAGGAGGAAACGCCATGCCATCGTTCGACGTGGTCTCGGAAAGCGATGCGATCGAAGTGCGTAACGCCGTCGACCAGGCCAACAAGGAGATCGCCAACCGCTTCGACTTCAAGGGGTCGGACGCGCGCATCGAGCAGAAGGAGCGCGAGTTGACCGCCTATGCCGACGACGACTTCAAGCTGGGGCAGGTCCGCGACGTGCTGGTCGCCAAGTGCGCGAAGCGCAACGTCGACGTGCGCTTCCTCGACCACGGCCCGGTGCAGAAAATCGGCGGCGACAAGGTCAAGCAGGTGATCACCGTGCGCCACGGCGTCTCGTCCGACCACGCGAAGAAGATCGTGCGCCTCGTCAAGGACAGCAAGCTGAAGGTCCAGGCCAGCATCCAGGGCGACTCGGTGCGCGTGAGCGGCGCCAAGCGCGACGACCTGCAGGCGGCGATCGCGCTGCTGAAGAAGGAGATCGCCGACGTGCCGCTGTCGTTCACCAACTTCCGCGACTGACGATCCCCACCGACCAGGCACGAGGCTGCCTCATGGCCACTCCCGGAAAACCCGCCCTCCTCGGCGCCGCCGCACCCTCGTCGCCCGAGGAGTCGCAGGCGCGCCTCGCGGTGCTGATCGACGCCGACAACGCGCAGGCCTCGATCATCGAGGGGCTGCTCGCCGAGATCGCGAAGTTCGGCATCGCCAGCGTCAAGCGCATCTACGGCGACTGGACCCAGCCGCAGCTCGGCAGCTGGAAGAAGATCCTGCTCGAGCACTCGATCGTTCCGGTGCAGCAGTTCGGCTACACGAAGGGCAAGAACGCGACCGACAG
>CALMSQ010000213.1:0-7603 GCA_937872345.1 uncultured Burkholderiales bacterium
GCCGAGAAGAAGAACCAGGTCGACTTCTACAACCGTCGCTTCGTTGCCGGCGAGCTCGAGAGCCCGAGCTTCGCGGGCATCGCGAAGGCGATGGGCGCCGAGGGCATCGTCGTCGACCGGCTCGAGGACGTCGGCCCGTCGCTGAAGAAGGCGGTCGACCTGCAGATGAACGGGCGCAAGACCTGCGTGCTCGAGATCATGTGCACCCGCGAGCTCGGCGACCCGTTCCGGCGCGACGCGCTGTCCAAGCCGGTGCGCTTCCTGGACAAGTACAAGGACTACGTCTGAGCCGGCACGCCGACCTGCGGATCGACGGCGAGCGCCTGTGGCGCTCGCTGATGGACCTGGCCGAGGTCGGCGCGATCGCCGGCGGAGGCGTTCGGCGGCTCGCGCTCACCGACGAGGACCGCCGCGGGCGCGATCTTTTCGCGCGCTGGTGCCGCGAGGCCGGCTGCACGGTGCGCTATGACGCGGTCGGCAACGTCTTCGCGCGGCGAGCCGGTCGCGACGGGGCGCTGCCGCCGGTCGTCACCGGCAGCCACCTCGACACCCAGCCCAACGGCGGGCGCTTCGACGGAGCCTACGGCGTGATGGCGGGGCTCGAGGTCGTGCGTGCGCTGAACGACGCTGGCATCGAGACCGAGGCGCCGATCGAGGTCGTCGCCTGGACCAACGAGGAAGGCACGCGTTTCGCCCCGTCGATGATGGGTTCGATGGCGTTCGCGGGCCTCTTGCCGCTCGAGTCGGTGCTCGGCAGCCGCGACGCGCAGGGTCTGGCGTTCGGCGACGAGCTCGCGCGCATCGGCTATCGCGGCGAGGGGCTGGGCGAGCGTCCGGTCGGCGCGTACTTCGAGGCGCACATCGAGCAGGGTCCGATTCTGGAGGAGACCGGTCACACGATCGGCGTCGTCACCGGCGGGCAGGGCCAGTGCTGGTACGACCTGGTGCTCACCGGCCAGGCGGCGCACGCCGGCAGCACGCCGATGGACCGGCGGCGCGACGCGCTGCTGGGTGCTGCGCGCGTGGTCGAGGCGGTGAACCGGATCGGCACCGCTTTTCCGCCTGGCGGCGTGGCCACCGTGGGGCACCTGTCGGTATCGCCGGACAGCCGCAACGTGATCCCCGGCCGCGTGTCGATGAGCATCGAGATTCGCCATCCCGACGATGGGCGGCGCGCGGCGATGGACGCGGCGGTGCGCGAGGCGGTCGCCGACGCGGCGGCGCGCGGCAGCCTCGAGGCGACGCTGCACGAGGTGCTCGATCAGCCGGCCGCGCCCTTCGATGCGGACTGCGTGGCGGCGGTGCGCGAGGGTGCGCGCGCCGAGGGCCTCGCGTACCTCGAGATGGTGAGCGGGGCTGCGCACGACGCGATTGCGATCTCGCGCATCGCGCCGACGGCGATGGTCTTCGTGCCCTGCGCCGGCGGCGTCAGCCACAACGAGGCGGAGAGCGCGACGCCGGCGGACCTCGCCGCGGGATGCCGCGTGCTCGCGCGCGCGATGCTGGCGCGGGCCGGCAGCGCCGTGCGCAGCGGCGCGGCGCGCTGAGCCGGCTTCGGGCTTCGTCGCCCGGCGCGCTCCTCCTTCCGGCGTCGGGCTGCGCGCGTTCCCCCCCGGGCATTCCCTGAGACGCTGGCTCTATTCATGCTGCCGGACTGGTTCTATGGCCGGTCGGTGATCTTCCTTATCGTGCATCCAACGCGCGCCACGCGCGGCTTACCCGATCCGGAGACCACCATGACCGACTTCTCTGTCGCCCGACGCCGCCTGATGGCCGGCGCCTGCTTCGCAGCCTGCTCGTCGCTGGCGCTTCCCGTCGTCGCCCAGGTGCAGCCCAAGCGGGGCGGTACGCTGGTGGTCGGCACGACGCAGACGCCGCGCCACCTGAACGGCGCGGTGCAGTCCGGGATCGCGACCGCGGTGCCGTCGACGCAGCTGTTCGCGAGCCCGCTTCGCTTCGACGACAAGTGGAACCCGCAGCCCTACCTGGCCGAGTCCTGGAAGCTCGCCGAAGACGGGATGTCGCTGACGCTGAACCTGCGCAAGAACGCAGTGTTCCACGATGGCAAGCCGGTGACGAGCGCCGACGTCGCGTTCTCGATCATGGCGATCAAGGCGAACCATCCGTTCCAGACGATGCTCGGGCCGGTCGAGAAGGTCGACACGCCCGACGCGTACACGGCGATCATCCGGATGAACAAGCCGCACCCAGCCATCGTGCTGGCGATGTCGCCCGCACTGTGCCCGATCCTGCCGAAGCACGTCTACGGAGACGGCCAGGACCTGAAGACGCACCCGCGCAACAGCGCCGACGTCGTGGGTTCGGGACCGTTCCGGCTGGTCGAGTTCAAGGCCGGCCAGCGGATCGTGATGGAGCGCTTCGACAAGTTCTTCCTGCCGGGCAAGCCCTACCTCGACAAGGTGGTCGTCAACCTGAGCCCGGACGCGTCGAGCCTGATGCTCGGCCTCGAGCGCGGCGATATCCAGATGCTGCCGTTCGTCTCGGTGCCCACCGACTTGCGCCGGCTCAAGGACAACGCCAAGCTCACGCTGACGCCGAAAGGCTACGAGGGGATCGGCCCGCTCAACTGGCTGGCGTTCAACCTCGAGCGCAAGCCGCTGAGCGACGTCAAGGTGCGCAAGGCCATTGCGCACGCGGTCGACAAGAACTTCATCACCAGGGCGCTGATGGGGGGCTTCGCGGTCCCCGCCGACGGCCCGATCGTGCCCACGAGTCCGTTCGCGGTCACCGACGTGGTCCGGTATCCGCTCGACCTGAAGAAGGCGGCGGCGCTGCTCGACGAGGCCGGCTACAAGCCGGGCGCCAACGGCGAGCGATTCAAGCTGACGATCGACTACCTGCCCGGCGCCGACGACCAGCAGAAGACCGTCGCCGAGTACGTGCGCGGGCAGCTGAAGAAGATCGGCATCGCGGTCGACGTGCGCGCGTCGGCCGACTTCCCGGCCTGGGCCAAGCGGATCGCCGCCCACGACTTCGACATGACGATGGACCTCGTCTTCAACTGGGGCGACCCGATCATCGGCGTGCATCGCACCTACCTGTCGAGCAACATCCGCCCGATCATCTGGACGAACACGCAGTCGTACCGCAATCCGCAGGTCGACGAACTCCTGAACACCGCGGGCGGCGTGCTCGACCCGACCAAGCGCAAGGCCTACTACGCGACGTTCCAGAAGATCGTCACCGACGAGCTGACGATCGATTTCATCAATGTCGTCCCGTATCACACGGCGGCCCTCAGGACGGTGGGCAACGTGCCGACCTCGATCTGGGGCCCGATGTCGCCGTACGACGAGGTGTACCTGAAGTAGTGCGGCCGGGCAGACCGTTCGGGCACGAATGCACGGGGAAATGGCGTCCATGAGCAGCAGCGGGCTTGCACTGGTCGTGACGGCTGTCGCGGTCGGCGCCGCCGTGCCGGTCCAGTCGGCCATCAACGCGCAGATGGCTGCCGGCCAGGGCCATCCGCTCTATGGCGCGCTCACCAACACCGCTGTGGCATCGCTGGCACTGCTTGTTCTGGTCATGGCCTTGCGCCTGCCGGCGCCGAACCTGCGCGCCGCCCTCGCGCTTCCGTGGTGGACATGGGCCGGCGGATTCATCGGTGCGGCGTTCGTCTTCGGCGCCTTGTTCGTTGCCCCGAAGATCGGCGCAGCGGCGTTCGCGGCCGCGACCATCTTCGGGTCGGTGGCGGCGTCGCTGTTCATCGATCACTTCGGCCTGTTCGACTTTCCGATGCAGGCCGTATCGATCCCTCGCTTGTGCGGCGTCGGCTGCGTACTGCTCGGCGTGGCCCTCTTGCAGATGGGGCGGCCATGAGCGCGACGACGCTGATTCGCGGCGCGGCCTGGGCTGCGGTCTGGAACGCTGGCGAGAGGCGCCACGAGTACCGGCGCGACGTCGACGTGGCCTTCCGCGGTGACCGCCTCGTGCACGTGGGCCCGGACTACCGCGGCGCCGCGGACGAGGTCGTGGACGGGCGTGCGCGGTTCGTGATGCCCGGCTTGGTGAACGTCCACGCGCACTCGGGCTCGGAGCCGGCCGGCAAGGGGCTGCGGGAAGAGCACGGCGTGCCGGAAATGTACATGACCGGCCTGTACGAACGGCTGGCGGCGTTCCGGATCGACGGCGAGGGACAGCTCGCCGCTTCCGAGTACGGCTATTGCGAACTGCTGCGGTCGGGCGTGACGACCGTCGTCGACCTGAATGCCGCAACGCCCGGCTGGCTCGACCTGGCAGCCCGCAGCGGGCTGCGCGTGTACCTGGGGCCTGCCTATGCCTCGGCGCGCTGGCTGGTGACGAATCGCCATGCGCTCGGCTACGACTGGGACGAGGCGGCGGGGCGCCGCGGCTTCGACCAGGCGTTGTCGCTGATCGAGGCGGCACAGTGCCACCCCTGCGGGCGCCTGGGCGGCGTGGTGGCGCCCGGCCAGATCGATACCTGTTCGGAGTCCTTGCTGCGCGACAGCCTGGCAGCGGCCGTCGAACGCGGTTTGACTTTCACGACGCACGCATCCCAGAGCGTCGTCGAGTTCCATGAGATGGTGCGCCGGCACGGCGCGACGCCGGTGCAATGGGCCGGTACGATCGGCCTTCTCGGCCCGCACACGCTTCTGGCGCACGCGATCTTCATCGACACCCACTCGTGGTTGCGCTGGCACACGCGCAGGGATCTCGACCTGCTGGCCGACAGCGGCACCCGCGTCGCGCACTGTCCGCTGCCGTTCGCCCGCTACGGGGCGATGCTCGAGGACCTGGGCAGCTACCTGCGGCGCGGCGTAGGAATTGGCCTGGGCACCGATACGCTGCCGCTGAACATGCTCGAAGAGATGCGAACGGCGCTGATGGTCTCGCACATCGCCGCCCGCGACGTGCATGCGGTCGGCACCGGCGACGTGTTCCACGCGGCGACCGTGGGGGGCGCGGACGCGCTGCGACGCGACGACCTCGGCCGCCTGGCGACGGGCGCCAAGGCCGATCTGGTGCTCGTGGACCTCGATCATCCGGCGATGCATCCGGTGCGCGATCCGCTGCGCAGCCTCGTCTACGTCGCGGCTGATCGTGCGGTGCGCGACGTCTACGTCGATGGGCGCAAGGTCGTCGCCGATCGCAAGGTGCTGACGCTCGACCAGGAGGCCGCGTCGGCTCGCCTGGACGAGGCGCAGAGCCGCGCGGCGCGTGACATTCCGCGGCGCGACTGGGCCGGCCGGACTGCCGACCAGTTCGCCCCGCGCAGTCTTTCGCTGGGCAATCCATGAGCACCAGCCGATACCTGATTTCGCGCCTGTTGCAGGGGATCGCGCTCGTCGCGGCCGTCGTCGTGCTGAACTTCGTGCTGGTTCACGCGGCGCCGGGCGACCCGGTCGAGACGATCGCCGGCGCCAGCGGCGGGATGTCCGAGGAGCTGAAGGCCCAGCTTCGCGCGCAGTACGGGCTCGACCGCCCGATGCCGGTGCAGCTCGCGGTGTACCTGGGCAAGGTCGTGCGCGGGGACCTCGGGCACTCGTACTACTTCAATCTGCCGGTCTCCGGACTGATCGCCGAGCGGGTGCCGGCCACGCTGCTGCTGGTGCTGGCCTCGGTGCTGGTGGCGTTCCTGGCCGGCACGGCGCTGGGCGTGCTGTCGTCGCGCAAGCCCAACGGGCCGCTGTCGCAAACGATCACGGTGCTCTCGCTGGTCGGATTCGCGGCGCCGGTGTTCTGGACCGGCATCATGCTGGTGATCCTGCTCGCGTCGGTGATTCCGCTGTTCCCGGTCTCGGGGATGCGCGACGTCGAGTCGCTTTCCAGCGCAGAGAGCCTCGCGGGCGCCATCGACGTACTGCACCACCTGGTCCTGCCGACGCTGACGCTTGCGCTCGTCTATCTGGCGCAATACAGCCGGCTCGCGCGCGCCAGCATGCTCGACGTGCTGGGCAGCGACTTCATCCGCACCGCGCGCGCCAAGGGGCTGGCCGAGGGCGTGGTCCTGTACAAGCACGCGCTGCGCAATGCCGTGCTGCCGGTGATCACGATCCTCGGCCTGCAGTTCGGCAACGTGATGGCCGGCGCGATCCTGGTCGAGACGGTGTTCAACTGGCCGGGGCTCGGCCGGCTCGCCTTCGAGTCGGTGCTGCGGCGCGACTATCCGACCATCCTCGGCGTGCTGCTGTTCTCGTCGATCGTGGTGGTGATCATGAACCAGCTGACCGATCTCGCCTACCGGCTGGTCGACCCGAGGATCAAGGTGTCATGAGCGCGGCGACTCCCACGGCCTCGGCGGCGAAGCTGCCCCGCGTCGAGCATCCGACCGTCGAGGCGCTGCGCATGTTCCTGCGCAACCCGTCGGCGATCGCGGGGATGCTGATCCTCGGCTTCGTGCTGCTGGTGGCGATCTTCGGCCCGCTGGTGCACGTGGCCGACCCGTTCGAGATCCGCGCCGCGCCGATGACGCCGCCGTTCAGCGAGGAGGCGTGGCTCGGCACCGACTACCTCGGCCGCGACGTGCTGACCACGCTGGTCTACGGCGGCCGCGCGACGCTGCTGGTCGGCGCGGTGGCCGCGTTGCTGTCGGTGATCATCGGCATCACGATCGGCGCGATGGCCGGCTACTACGGCGGGCGGATCGACGCGGCGCTGATGCGCGTCACCGAGTTCTTCCAGGTGCTGCCGGCGCTGCTGTTCGCGATGGTGGTGGTCACGCTGTTCTCGCCGACGCTGGTGACGGTGACGATCGCGATCGGCATCGTGATCTGGCCGGGCACGGCACGCCTGACGCGCGCGGAGTTCCTCAAGGTGCGCAGCCTCGAGTTCGTGCGCGCCGAGCGCGCGATCGGCGCAGGCGACGGCAGGATCATCTGGAAGGTGATCCTGCCCAATGCGTTTCCGCCGCTGGTCGTGTCGGCGACGCTCGCGGTCGGCTCGGCGATCCTCTTCGAGGCCGGGCTGTCGTTCCTGGGGCTCGGCGACCCGAACCAGATGAGCTGGGGGCTGATGATCGGCTCGAGCCGCCAGTACGTGCTGACCAGCTGGTGGGCGGTGACGTTTCCCGGTGCGGCGATCTTCGTCACCGTGCTCGCGGTCAGCCTGATCGGCGACGGCCTGAACGACGCGCTGAACCCGAAGCTGAGGGAGCGCTGATGGGTGAGCCGCTGTTGCAGGTCGAAGACCTGCGGGTCGAGTTCCGCACGCGCCGCGGTGCCGCGATGGTGTTGAACGGCGTCGACTTCCACGTCGATCCGGGCGAGACGCTGTGCGTGGTCGGCGAGTCGGGCTGCGGCAAGAGCATGACGGCGCTGGCGCTGCTGCGGCTGATTCCGTCGCCGCCGGGCCGCATCAGCGGCGGCCGCGTGCGGTTCCACGGCGAGGATCTGCTGCGGGCCACCGAGGCGCGGATGCGCGACGTGCGCGGCAACCGCATCTCCATGATCTTCCAGGAGCCGATGACCTCGCTCAACCCGGTGTTCACCGTGGGCGACCAGATCGGCGAGTCGCTGCGACTGCACGCCGGCCTGGGCGCGGCGCAGGCGCGCGCGCGATCGATCGAGCTGCTCAGGCAGGTCGGCATCCCGGCACCCGAGCGGCGCGTCGACGAGTACCCGCA
>CALMSQ010000214.1:0-7601 GCA_937872345.1 uncultured Burkholderiales bacterium
GGGAAAAGCTGGCCGAGAAGTTGGAGGTGACCCAAGAGCTTGTCGTCGCCGAGCTGGCGAAAATCGGCTTTGCGAATATGGCCGACTACATGCGCGCCGGCCCCGACGGCGACCCGTTCCTCGACTTCTCGGCGCTGACTCGTGACCAGGCTGCGGCGCTGACCGAGGTCACGGTCGATGACTTCGTAGACGGCCGGGGCGAGGACGCGCGGGCGGTGCGCCGAGTGAAGTTCAAGCTCGCCGACAAGCGCGCGGCGCTGGTTGACCTCGGCAGGTATCTGGGGATCTTCAGCGACAAGGTCGAATTGAGCGGGCGCGGCGGTGGCCCGGGTGTCACTGTGTCCGTGAGTCTGGACGAGTACCGAGCTGCGCGTGAGCAGATCCTCAAGGAGTTCTGATGGACGTTGACCGAATTCGCGCCCTGCTGGCACAAGGCCGGTACCGCGTTCGGCCTGACGGAACCATCGCCTCCACGATTCGCGCAGGGCGCATCCTGCGCCCCGGCACCAATCCGGTGACTGGCTATCAGCTCGTCTCCCTCATGTTCGACGGGAGGGTGGTCAAGGAGTATGTGCACCGCCTCGTCGCGGCCGCCCTTTGTGACGGCTACCAGCCCGGCTTCGTAGTCAACCACAAGGACGGCAACCGGCAGAACAACCGCCCGGGGAACCTGGAGTGGGTGAGCAAAGAAGAGAACCTGCTCCATGCGAAGGAAGTTCTGGGCTCGCGCGTGGTTCACCTCGATCAGAACGGGGATCGCAACCTGATGGCGAAATTGACCGAGCAGCAGGCGCGGGAAGTCTTCGCGTTGCGCGAGAGCGGGTGTCTTCAACGCGAGATCGCGCAGCAGATGGACGTGCGGCCAAGCACGATCAGCAGAATTCTCGGCGGGAAGCGATGGTCTCACCTGAAGCTCGCCGCGTAGCCATTAATGTGGAGGCGCGCGAGGACCTCTTCTTTTTCGCGCGCTACATGTTCAAACAGCGCAAGGGTTACGCCTGGCAGCAGGCGAGCCACCACGCGCTTATCTGCAACAAACTCATGGGGGTGTTTCGGGGGGACGTGACCAGACTGGTCATCAACGTCCCCCCGCGATAGCTACTCGAAGACCGAGCTGGCGGTAGTGAATTTCGTCGCGTGGGCGATGGGCCAGGTGCCCGACGCCGAGTTCATCCACGCGAGCTACTCGGGGACGCTCGCCGTCGAGAACAGCGCCTCGGTGCGCACGGTGATGCAGCATGAGGCGTACCGGGAGGTCTTCCCGGCCGCGCAGCTGGCCTCGGACGCCAAGGGGCACTGGAAGACGACCGCCGGCGGCGTGATGTACGCGGCCGGCGCGGGCGGCACGATCACCGGCTTCGGGGCTGGCAAGCACCGCGACGGGTTTGCGGGCGCGATCATCATCGACGACCCGCACAAGCCCGACGAGGCCCGATCGGACGTCGTCCGCAAGGGCGTCATCGACTGGTTCCAGAACACGCTGGAGAGCCGCAAGAACTCGCCCAGCACGCCGATCATCCTGATCATGCAGCGCCTGCACGAGAAGGATCTCGCGGGGTGGCTGCTCGGCGGGGGCAACGGAGAGCAGTGGGAGCACGTCTGCCTGCCGGCGCTGCGCGAGGACGGCACGGCGCTGTGGCCCGAGAAGCACGACGTCGAGGCGCTCGAGCGGATGCGCCGCGCCGCGCCCTACACCTTCGCCGGGCAGTACCAGCAGAGCCCGGCGCCGCCCGAGGGCAACATCTTCCGGCCCGACGCGATCGAGGTCGTGGACGCGATCCCGGCGGGCACGCGGTTCGTGCGCGGATGGGACCTGGCGGCGAGCCACGAGGATGGCGACTGGACGGCCGGCGGGAAGCTCGGCGTGACGCCCTCCGGGCGCTGGATCATCGCCGACATGGTGCGGCTGCAGGGGCGGCCGGACGCCGTGCAGGCGGCGCTCAAGAACACCGCCGGTCGTGATGGCACGGCCACACGCGTGCGTCTACCGCAGGACCCCGGACAGGCGGGCAAGGCGCAGGTGGCTGCGCTCACCCAGCTGCTGGCCGGCTACTCCGTGACCGCCAAGCCGGTCTCCGGCGACAAGGTGCTGCGCGCCGAGCCGTTCGCCGCCCAGGTGAACGTGGGCAACGTGATGATGCTGCGGGCCGAGTGGAACGACGCACTCATCTCGGAGCTGCGCATGTTCCCCAACGGCGCGCACGACGACCAGGTCGATGCGCTCTCCGACGCGTTCTCCGAGCTGAACGTGAACACCTTCGGGCTGCTCGAGCTGATGGCGGCGCAGGCCGCGCAACGGGAGCGCGCGATGATCGAACGCAAGCAGGAAGAGGCGCATGGCGCGTGAGACTTCAGGTGGGGGCGTGGCCACGCCAATCGAGCAGCCGGGCTTCTTCGCCCGCACGCTCGCGGCGGCGTCGTACGCCTTCACCGGGCGCTTCCCCGGCTGGTTCGGCCCGGGCGAGCCGCTGCGCCCGCTCGTGCCCGAGGCCGAGCGCGAAACGGTGGCAGGGCGCCAGTTCGACTATCCGTTCGGCGTCAACCTGCGCACGACGCCGCGCGCCGGCGAGACGGTCGCCTTCGCCGAGATGCGCGCGCTGGCCGACAACTACGACCTGCTGCGGCTGGTGATCGAGACCCGCAAGGACCAGCTGGCCAAGCTCGAGTGGAACATCCGCCCGAAGAGGACCGGCGCGACCGAGGACGAGCGCTGCAAGCAGATCTCCGAGTTCTTCGCGAGCCCGGACCGGGAGCACGACTGGGACGCCTGGCTGCGCATGCTGCTCGAGGACATGCTGGTCATCGACGCTGCGACGCTCTACCCGCGCATGACCCGCGGCGGTGAGCTCTACGCGCTCGAGCCGGTCGATGGTGCGACGATCAAGCGCGTCGTCGATGCGCATGGCCGCACGCCGATGCCGCCGGATCCGGCCTACCAGCAGGTCCTGAAAGGCATGCCGGCCATCGATTACACGCGTGAGGAGCTGGTCTACCGCCCACGCGTGGTGCGCACGGCCAAGCTCTATGGCTACTCGCCGGTCGAGCAGGTGATCATGACGACGCAGATTGCGATGCGGCGCCAGCTCTCGCAGCTCGAATTCTTCACGATGGGCACGATGCCCGACGCGCTGGTGAGCGCGCCCAAGGAGTGGACCGCCGACCAGATCGCGCAGTTCCAGACCTACTTCGACGCGATGCTCGAGGGCAACACGGGAGAGCGCCGCAAGCTGCGCTTCGTGCCCGACGGCACACTCTTCAAGGAGACGAAGCCGGCGCCGCTGAAGGATGAGTTCGACGAGTGGCTCGCGCGGGTCGTGTGCTTCGCCTTCTCGGTGAGCCCGCAGCCCTTCATCCGAGAGATGAATCGCGCCACCGCAGAGACCGCGCAGGACGCGGCGATGCAGGAAGGGCTGGCGCCCGTGCAGCTGTGGGTGAAGAACCTCGTCGACTCGATGATCGCCCGCTTCTGGAAAGCTCCCGATCTCGAGTTCCGGTGGTACGAAGAGGACACGCCGGATCCGCTCTCTCAGGCGCAGGTGGCGCAGATCTACGTGGCGGCCAAGGTGTTGCACCCGGACGAGGTGCGCGCCGACTTGGGCCGCGCGCCGCTCACCGACGAGCAGAAGGCGGACATGAACCCGCCGGTGGACGAATTCGGACTGCCGCTCGACGACGGTACCGATGAAGGCGAAGACGACGCACCGCCGAAGAAGGGCGAGCGGGCCAAGGATGACGCGGCGGCAAAGGGGGCCGCCGCCCCGCTGGGAAAGTACCGGCGGCTCAGGCCCATCAACCGCGAGCGCTTCGCGATCCGGCGGGCTCGCCGCAGGCTGGCCGCCGCTACTGAGAAGGTGCTGCGGCGCCAGGCCGCGAAGACCGCAGAGCAGCTCGTCGCCATCATGGGGCTGCGCGACGAGGGCGAGGCCGCGAAGGTCGACGAGATCCGCACCGACCTGCGCGTGACCGAAACCGATCGCATCCTCGCGCTGCTCGCGTTCGAGGACATGGTCGACGAGCTCCCCGACCTGTTCGGGCGCGCCCTGGCGGGCGTGGCCGTGATGGGCGGCAACGAGGCGCTCGCGCAGATCGGCCTCACCGATCGCAGCGTGGAGCAGCTCATGCGCCGCAACGCGCGGGCGTGGGCCAGTGCACGCGCCGCCGAGATGGTCGGCATGCGTCGGATGCCGGATGGCCTGCTGGTGCCCAACCCGTCGGCGCGCTGGCAGATCACCGAGGGCACGCGCGAGTTCCTGCGCACGCAGGTCAATGCCGCGCTCGAGGAAGGTTGGTCTGCGCAGCGCCTGCGCGCGGAGATCCTGGACTCGGTCGCGTTCGACGGCGCTCGCGCCATGACGATCGCGCGCACCGAGATCGCGAAGGCCGACACCGCGGGCTCGATGGAGGGCTACCGGGCCAGCGGCATCGTGGTCGGCAAGCGTTGGCTCACCGCTCAGGACGAGAAGGTGTCCGACGAGTGCCGCGCCTGCGAAGACGCTGGGCCGATCGGCCTGAACGACAAGTTTCCGTCGGGTGAAGACGCACCACCGAACCACCCGAACTGCCGTTGCGTTGTCCTACCTGTCCTCGAAGGAGAGCAAGAGTGAACCCGTTCAAACGCACCCTCGCCAGCCTCGCGCTGGCCCTCGGCGTCCTCGCGGCGCCGTTCCTGCCGCACTCGCCCGTCGCGCAGTTCGCGCCCTCGGCGCAGGCGCAGGCGTTCACCGACAGCGCGGAGAACGCTGTCGCCGACGCGGTGCTACGCGGACAGGCGCTCGGCGCGCCGGCGACGTTCTACGTCGCGCTCGACACCACCGCCTGCTCGGACTCGGCTGCCGGAACCGAGGTCACCGGCGGCAGCTACGCGCGCGTTGCGGTCACGTCAAGCCTGACGAACTGGTCTGGCACCCAGTCGGCCGGCAGCACGACCGCGTCGAGTGGCACCGGCGGCCAGGTCTCGAACAACATCGCGATCACGTTCCCGGCGCCGACGGCGAACTGGGGCACGGTGAGCCACTTCCGGCTCGTCTCGGCATCCACCGGCGGCACGACCTGGTTCTGCCAGGCGCTCACGGCTTCGAAGACCGTGAACAGCGGCGACGCCGCGCCGAGCTTCGCCATCGGCGCGATGACGTTCACGTTCCAGTGAGGCCGCCATGCACCGCATCCTGATCCTGATCGCCGCGGCGTTCGCGCTCGCGGCCTGCGCCGGGCCGACTGCGCCGCTGACGAGTGCCCCTGCACGGGACAGCGGCGTGATCGTCTCGGCCACGCTCGCGCCGCTCGGTTCGTTCGAGTGGACGGTCGCGCCCGACTACACGCGGCTGGCGACCACGCGGCGACTCGCGGCCCGGGCCCTGACCAATGGCCGCATCAGCATCGCGACGGCAGAGCAGGTGCAGGTCGAAGCGGACGCCGCGCGCAGCGCACTCGACGAGGCCGTGGCCATCGCCCCACGCAGTCGCGCGGCCGCCGATGCGCTGGTCGCCAAGGCACGCTCGAGCATCGCTCGCGCGGCCGCACTTCTGGGAGACGCACGATGAAGATCGCCGACGCACGGGCATTCGCCCAGGCGCTGCTCGCAGCTGCCGACGAGGCCGAAGCCGCTGGCCGCGACGACGTGTCGCTGGCCTCGTTCATGGCCGACGACGACGCGGCGCGCGCCGAGCTCGAGGACGCGATCGCGCAGGCTCGGGCGCGCGGGCAGTAGCGTGGCCCTCACGGTCACCTTCCAGTGAACGATGACGACCGCTCGCAAGCGCTGCATCAAGTGCGGCTTGTCGAAGCGGATCACGTCGTTCAGGTTGCGGCGCGACAAGCCTGGTATCCGGCGCACCGAGTGCCTGGCGTGCGAGGGCATCGCGCGCAGGTCGCTGTTTCGAAAGCGCACGAAGCGCCAGCTGCTCGCGGAGTACGAGGCGGATCGGCAGATGTTCCTCGGCTTGCTGGAAGACGGCGCGGCGTTGTTCCGCGATGCGCTGCGCAGGATTGCGCAGCTTGAAGGGAGAGAGTCATGACCCTTGTCGAAGCGATCACGAACCTCACGCAGATCGTCACCCAGATGGCGCAGGCCCAGCAGCAGCAGGCGACCGGCATGACGGACGCGCAGGCGGCGCAGCTCGCGCAGGCGACGCAGGATGTCTCGGCGATCAAGGAAGCGCTCGCCGGCCTGCAGTCGTCGCAGCAGTCAGTGATCAGCGCGCTCGCCACGCACTCGGAGCAGCTCACCGGGCTGGCGACGCAGCTGCAGGCGAACAGTGCGAACGACGCGAAGCTGCTGGCGGCGATCGGAGACTTGACCGGATTCGGAGCGTAGCCATGCGCGCCGCGCTTCTCGCGCTCGCGCTGACCGCCGCGCCCGCGCTGGCGCAGAACGGTCCTCCGAAGACCGTCGTCGGCGAACTCAAGGCCACTCAGCAGGCCGTGGTCGAACTGCGCGGGCAGGTGGCCGACCTGACGACGCGGCTCGTCGCTGCCGAGGCGCAGATCGAGAAGGACAAGCAGAACGTCCAGAATCTCATCGTCTCGCACAACGTCAACGTGTACTACTGGCTGGTCCGTGCCTGCGCGTTCAATCGCAAGGTATCGGGCTGGCAGGGCGTGTTGACTGGTCTGCAGCCTGAGCCGCTCGGTGGAATGCCTTGCCCGCCCGAGAACACGCGCTTCTACACGCCGTACTTCCACCCCGACATCTCGGCGGTCCCGATCCCGCCCGCGCAGTGAGCGTCGATGCTCTCCTTCGACAGCACGACGCTCGCGGCCTACCGAGCGGCGTCGACCCCGCAAGGTAAGGCGCAGGCGGTCAGCGATCAGCTCGGCAGCGGCACGCTGACCGTCGAGCTGCGCGACGGCGCGACGCTGATGTACAGCGGCACCTTCGCCGGGCCACTGGTGGTGGGCGCCGATGGGTCGCTCAGTAAGGACGTGGTGCCGGCGGGCCTCGCGCTGGTCGCCGGCACCGCGAACGCCGCGACGTGGACGTGCCGCATCCGCAACTCGGCCGGCACGCGCACGATGGAAGGGCCGATCGGTCCCGGCAGCGGACACTTCAGCCTCGCCGCGCCGCTCGTGGTCGGGCAGGGCTGCCGGCTGAACATCAGCATCGCGCCGGCGCAGGTGCCGTATTACGCGCTGCGGTTTCCGAGCAACGTAAGCGGCAGCGATCAGAGCGCGCCGTTCGTCGCGCTGCAATTTCTCAACCCGCACAGCAACGGGCTGCCGCTCTGGGGGCCGGGCAGCGGTGCCTCGAGGCTCGGCGTGACCTACATCTGGCGGCTGAAAACGCGCCAGCAGACCGGCTACTACTGCACCTTCTGGTGGTCGAACAACGGGTCTTTCCTCTGGGACGGCGGTGGCAGTAACACGTATTACGGGCCGCATCCGTACCCGCAGAACGGCAACAACACCGGCACGACGCACTGGTGGGAGATCGCCGGGATGGGGTCCGGTGCCGACTGGACCGACACGCTCGCTGGCGCCAAAAAAACCGTCGTGCACGACACCTGGTACACGCAGGCGCTGCGGATCACGATCAACGGCGACGGAAGCAAGACGGCACGCTTCTACACGTCGTTGCCGAGCGTCGCCAATGCAGACGTGATCGC
>CALMSQ010000215.1:0-20973 GCA_937872345.1 uncultured Burkholderiales bacterium
GTGAAGACCTGGGGCATCGACGCGCTGCACCGCGCGATCGAGGGGCTGTCGTGCACGACCGCCGTGCACATCTGCTATGGCTACGGCATCCAGGCGAACATCGACTGGAAGACCTCGCTCGGCGGCGAGTGGCGCCAGTACGAGGCGATCTTTCCGGCGCTCGCGAAGAGCCGCATCGACCAGGTCTCGCTCGAATGCGCGAACTCGCGCGTGCCCGACCGGCTGATGGGGTTGCTCGAAGGCAAGGACGTGCTGGTCGGCGTGATCGACGTGGCGACCGACGCAGTCGAGACGCCCGAGCAGGTCGCCGACACGATCGGGCGCGCGCTGCGCTACGTGCCGGTCGACCGGCTCTTTCCGTGCACCAACTGCGGAATGGCGCCGATGAGGCGCGACGTCGCGCTGGCGAAGCTGCGGGCGCTGGCCGCGGGGGCGCAGCTCGCGCGCGAACGCTCAGGCGCGGCGCCCGCGCAGTCGCCGCGGCGGCCGTAGTCGCCGCGACGACCGGGGCCGCCGTCTACTGTCGCGTCATCTGCACCTTCCAGCCGTTGCCCATCGCGCCCTGGAGGTTGTTGTCGTCGACGCGGTTCATCGTGACCGAGAAGTCGGGGCAGCCCGCGAGCACTTGCGAGCGCATCACGCGGAACACCAGCTTCTCGGGCGTGGCGGTCTTCACGACGATCGGCGCCTCGCGGCCCGCGCACGGATCGCGCCTGTCGCGGGACACCACCTTCCAGGCGCCGCCCTCGTCCTTCACGTCGACGGTGCCCTGCACCTGGACCCTCTCGGTCGCGTCGAACTGCATCTTCCAGGTGCCGTTGTGCGGATTGCCGGCTTGCGCGAACGCGTCGGCGCCCTGCAGGCCGAGGGCGATCAGCGCGAGCGGAAGCAGCGATGGGCTGGCGTGGCGCATGGTGGCTACTCCGGATGAAAGGATGCAGCGCTCGCGCCGGCCGCGCCGGCTCAGCCGCTGCCCTCGAGCGTCTGGATGACGCGAAACCGCATGCCGTCGGCCTGCGCGAGGTAGATCGGCATCGCCTTGTCGGCGTTGCTGCGCCAGCGCGTGGCGCGAACGCTCTCGAAAGCCACCGACCCGTTGTCGCGCTGCCGGTGATCGAGCAGGCCGCGCAGGAACGCGACCCCCTCGTAGGTCGACTGCCCGAGCGCGTTGAGCACCGGCGCGCGCTCGCCGAAGCGCGACCAGTAGCGCTCGCGAAACGCGCCGTTGCCGTCGGTATCGAGCGACCCGAAGTAGCCCGAGGCGACGAACAGCCCTTCGGTGTGCTCCGGGCCGATCGCCAGCAGCCCGTTCTCCTCGATCGCGCACGACAGCCGGATCGCCTGGCGCGCGAGGCCCGACTCGCCGAACGCACGGCTGAAGTCCACCGCGTCCTGGCCGACGAGCGACATCAGCACCGCCTGCGCGCGGCTGCGCCGGATGTCGTCGACCAGCTGCTCGACGTCGCAGCTGCCGATCGGCACGTAGCGGCTGCCGACCACTTCGCAACCCGCCTTCGCGAGCGCCGTGGCCGCCAGCGCGTGCGAGCGCCGCGGCCAGCAGTAGTCGTTGCCCACCATGTACCAGCGCCGCAGCGCGTAGCGGCGCGTGAGCCAGTCGATCGCGGGCAGCAGCTGGTGCCGTGGCGTCTCGCCGATCGCCATCACGCCCGCGGGCATCGCGCCGCCTTCGTAGAGCGGCGTGTAGACGAACGGAAGCGTGCCGTCGAGCTGTCCGATGACGCGCTCGCGCACCGAACTGGTGTGCATGCCGACCAGCGACTCGACCGCGCCGTCGCCGATCAGCTGCTCGATCTGCGCCTCGAGCGCGTCCGATTCGTCGCTCGCGTCGATCACCGTGAGGTTGACGCGGCGCCCGCGCACGCCGCCCGCGGCGTTCCACTCCTCGGTAGCGAGCGTTGCGCAGGCCAGGCACGACGGTCCCCAGATGCCGGCGGTGCCGGACATCGGGATCAGCATGCCGACACGGTACTCGTCGACGTCGAGCTCGACGTCGTCGATGCGGCGCGCGAGCGGGCCGGGAGCCCTGCGGCTCGATGCCGGGCGTTCGCGCCCGCTGACCTCGAATCCGGTACGCGCCAGCCCCTGATGCCCCATCGCCGCTCCATGGAAGAAACGTGGTTGTACCGCAATCCGGCGCGGCGCAATACCCCCGGATACCCGGCAACGATGCCGTGCTGCAGCATGGTGCGCGCGACCTTCCTTCGGCGCCGTTGGACACTGCGCTGCAACATTCGTGCCGGAACGGCGGCGCAGCGGACGCGTCGCCGGGCGTGCCCTTTTCGGGCGCCTCTGTTCAGTGCAGCGGGTGCCTGCGATGCCAGGCCGTCTCGCGCTGGAACGCGCGTCCGGCGCGCACCAGCACCTGCTCGCGCCAGTGGCCAGCGACGAGCTGGATCGCCACTGGCGTGCCGCGCGCGGTGAAGCCGGCGGGCAGCGTGATCGTCGGGTGGCCGCTCATGTCGAACGGTGCGGTGAAACGGATGAGCGCCGCGAGCCCTTCGGGCGCCGAGATCGTGGCGTCGAGCTGCTCGATCGTCGGCGACGCGAACGGCTGCGCCGGCACCAGCAGCAGGTCGACGTCGTCGAACAGCGCCGCGACGCGCCCGGCGAAGTCGCGACGGCGCACGAGGATGCGCTGGTACTCCATGCCCGAGAGCTTGCGCCCGTCTTCGAGGAAGCCCGCCAGTGCGGGCCCGTAGGCGGCCTTGCTCGCGGGGTAGGTGCGTTCGTGCGCCACCGCGGCCTCGACTGCGCAGTTCGGTCCCCAGTCGGCCAGCGCGTGTCCGGTGTCGGGGAACGCCACGGACCGCACGCTCGCGCCCAGTGCGCGCAGCACCGCCAGCGCGTCGCGCATCGCCTGCGCCGTGGGCGCGTCGACGTCGGTGCCGGTGAAGCGTTCGTCGATGCCGACGCGCAGGTTGCGCAGGTCGTTGTCCAGGCCCGCGAGGTAGTCGGGCACCGGCTCGCGCGACGCGGTGGGGTCGTTCGGGTCGGCGCCGGCGATGATGCCGAGCACGGCGCCCGCGTCGGCCGCGCTGCGGCACATGGGCCCGAAGTGATCCAGCGAGGCGGCCAGCTCGAACGCGCCGTAGCGCGACACCCTTCCCCAGGTGGGCTTCAGGCCGGTGACGCCGTTGGCCGCCGAAGGAAAGCGGATCGATCCGCCGGTGTCCGAGCCGAGCGACGCGAAGCACAGGCCGGCCGCGGTGGCGACGCCCGAGCCGCTCGACGACGCGCCCGACCAGTGCTCGGGGTGCCAGGGGTTCACCGGAGGTGGCACCGACGGGTGGTGCACGACCAGCGCGCCCTCGGTGAGCTGCAGCTTGCCGAGCAGCACGGCGCCGGCCTCGCGCAGCCGCGTCACGACGGTGCCGTCGAAGGCGGGGCGAAAGTCGCGGTGCAGCGGCATGCCCGCCGCGGTCGGCACGCCGCGCGTGAAGCAGAGGTCCTTCAGCGCAATCGGCACGCCGTGCAGCGGGCCGAGGATCTGGCGGCGCATGATGCGCTCCTCGGCCTTGCGCGCCTGCTCGAGCGCGAGCTCGGGGGTGACCGTCGCGTAGGAATGCAGCCTGGGGTCGAGCGCCGCGATCCGGCGCAGCATCGCCTCGGTGACCTCCACCGGCGAGACCTTGCGCGCGTGCAGCAGCTTCGCCAGCTCGGTGGCCTCGAGGTAGTGCAGGTCGTCGCCGCTCATCGGCCGCTCCGTCGTGTGAACCCTTGCGATTCGTCGGGACGTGCTTGGCGGTTCGTGCGGTCGCGGCCTAGAATGGCGCCGCCATGCCCAAGCCAGCCAGGAAACCGGCCGTCGGTCCGTCGTTGCAGAGCCTGCTCTCGGAAGCGAGCCGGCGCGCGACGGCCGATCTCGAGCGCGTCCTCGGGCCCGAAGGGGTGCCGGTCGAGTTCTGGCGGGTGCTCGAAGTGCTGGCCGACGAGAGCGGCCGCCCGATGTCGGCGCTCGCCGAGGCGCTGTCGATGAAGCTGCCGTCGCTCTCGAAGCTGATCGACCGCATGGTGGCCAGCGCGCTCGTGCAGCGCGCGCCCGATCCGCTCGACCAGCGCCGCGTGCTGGTCTACATCTCCGACCTCGGACTGGCCCGCGTGCGGCAACTGCAGGGCACCGTGCGGCGGCAGCGATCGTCGCTCGAGTCGTCGCTCGGGCGCGACGAGGGCCGCGAACTGAAGCGCCTGCTCGAGGCGTTCATCCGCGAGCAGCGTTCCTGAGGCGCGCGCGCGGCGCGCCCGATTCGTTCTCCTTCTCACCGTCCTTCCTTCGCCGCCGACGCGACGTCGCCCGTGCGGCGCGCCCGATCGCGCGCCGCTGCAAGCGAAGGATACTTGAAACGGAAAACAAAATACTTGACAAGGAAAACATCGGCGGCAGACACTGAATCGGCCCTTGCGTTTCGGCACGCACTTCTTTCGGGGAAGTCATGGTTCTGCTCGGCTGGCTGTTCGGGATCATCGTCGCGATCGTCGTCATCGCCGTCGGCGTCGCGTTCCTCAACCGTTTCTATCGAAAGTCCACGCGCGACACCGCGCTGGTGCGAACCGGCTTCGGGGGGCAGAAGATCGTCCTGTCGGGCGGCTGCCTGGCGCTGCCGTTCCTGCACCGGGTCGAAGAGATCAACATGCGCACCATCCGCGTGGAGGTGCGCCGCACCGGCGACAAGTCGCTGATCACCGCCGACCGCATCCGCGTCGACGTCGAGCTCGAGTTCTACGTGCGCGTGCAGCCGTCGGTCGAGGGCGTGGCCACGGCGGCGCAGGCACTGGGCGCGCGCGCGCTCAATCCCGACGGCATCCGCAACATGCTCGAGGGCCGCTTCATCGACGCGCTGCAGTCGGTGGCGGCGGCGCAGACGATGGACAGCCTGCACGAGCAGCGCGGCGAGTTCGTCCGCCACGTCGGCGAGCAGGTGCGCGAGAACCTCGCGCACAACGGCGTGCTGCTCGACTCGGTCTCGCTCACACGGCTCGACCAGGCGCCGTTCGCGTCGCTCGACGAGAACAACGCGTTCAACGCGGTGGGGATGCGCAAGCTCTCCGAGATCATCTCGTCGAACAAGAAGAAGCGCACCGAGATCGAGGCCGAGGCCGAGATCGCCGTGCGGCAGACGCAGCTCGAGGCCACCAAGCGGCGCCTGAACCTGATGCAGCAGGAGGAGCAGGCGCAGATCGAGCAGCGCCTGGAGATCGAGAAGATCAAGTCGGCCAGCGACGCCGAGGCCGCGAAGGCCCGCGAGGACGCGCTGATCGCCAGCGAGAACGCCCGGCTCACGCGCGAGAAGGAGACCCGCGTCATCGAGATCACCAAGCAGCGCGAGATCCGCCGGATGGAGATCGAGGCGCAACTCAACGCCGAGGCGCACAAGGTCGACTCGGCGATCAAGCTGGCCGAGAAGCACGCGGCCGAGGCGAAGGCGCAGGCGCAGGCCGAGCTCGCGCGAACCGAGATCGTGCTGGCGCAGGAACACGTGCAGACCGAGCGCGAGCGCGCAATCATCGAGCGCTCGCGCGAGATGGCGGTCAAGCGCGAACAGGAGGCCGGCGAGGTCGCGGCGGCCAAGGCCGGCACCGAGGCCGACGTGCTGATCCGGCGCGCGCAGGCCGAAGCGCAGGCGGTGCGCACCCGGGCCGAGGCCGAGCGCCTTCGCATGCTCGCCGAGTCGGAAGGCAGCCGAGCGCTGATCGAGGCCGAGAACTCGCGCAGCGACAGCCTGATGAAGCTGCAGCTCGAACGCTACCGCCTCGACAAGATGCCGGAGATCGTCGCGCAGATGATGAAGCCGGCCGAGAAGATCGACAGCATCCGCATCCACCAGGTCAGCGGCTTCGGCGGCGCGCCGGGCGCCGGCAACGGCGGCGACGCTGCCGCGCGGCCGCCGGTCAACCAGGTGATGGACAGCATCATGGGCATGGCGCTTCAGCTGCCGGCCCTGAAGAGCATCGGCGACTCGATCGGCGTCGACTTCTCGTCGGCGATCAAGGCGACCACCGGCGACGGCCAGGGCGGCGAGCGCGCCGACGACCGGCCCGCGGGCGGCAGCTGAGCCGCCGCGCACTCCCTTCCCCACCCCAGACCGAATCGTTCAGGAGACGAGCATGTCACTCACGCGTCGTGAATTCATCGCGGGCGCAGGGTCCGCAGCACTGGCCGGCGCCGTACCGCTGCGATCCGCCTTCGCGGCGGGCGCCCCGATCAAGCTCGGCACGCTGCTCGACAATTCGGGCAACCTCGACCTCTACGGCAAGCCGATGTCGATGGCCACGACGATGGCGGTCGAGGAGATCAACGCGGCCGGCGGCCTGCTCGGGCGCAAGATCCAGCTGATCCAGTACGACACCCAGTCGGACATCGCGCTGTACACCAAGTTCGCGCAGCAGCTGGTGCGCGACGACAAGGTCGACGTCGTCCACGGCGGCATCACGTCGGCCTCGCGCGAGGCGATCCGGCAGGTGTTCCGGCGCTCGAACACGCTGTACTTCTACAACATCCTGTACGAAGGCGGCGTCTGCGACCGCAACACGATCGTCACCGGTACCACGCCGGCGCAGGTCGTCGAGCCGGTGATCGACCTGGCGATGAAGAAGTGGGGCGACAAGGTCTACGTGCTCGCCGCCGACTACAACTACGGCCAGATCACCGCGAAGTGGATCGCCCACTACGTGGCGCAGCGCAAGGGCACGACGCTGAAGACCGACTTCTTCCCGCTCGACGTCTCCGACTTCGGCTCGACGATCGCGAAGATCCAGCAGGAGAAGCCGTCGTTCGTCGTCTCCGCGCTGGTGGGCGGCGCGCACATGTCGTTCTACCGCCAGTGGGCCGCGTCGGGCATGAACAAGAAGATCCCGCTCGCCGCGACGGTGTTCGGCGTGGGCAACGAGCAGATGGCGCTGTCGGCGGCCGAAGGCGACGGCATCCTGATCGCCGGCAACTACAGCCAGGAGGCCGACACGCCCGCGAACAAGGACTTCCTCGCGCGCTGGCAGAAGCGCTTCGGCGACCCGAAGGTGGTGCACGAGATCGCGGTCTCGCAGTACCAGGGCATCATGCTCTGGGCCGAAGCGGTCAGGAAGGCCGGTTCGGTCAAGCACGACGCGGTGGTCAAGGCGCTCGAGTCGGGCGTGAAGATCGAAGGGCCGGCCGGCACGGTGGCGCTCGACGCGAAGACCCACCACGCGTCGCTCGACATCAACGTGATGGAAGTGAAGAACCAGAAGCTCACCATCCTCCAGACGGTCAAGCAGCGTCCGCCGAGCGACACCGCCCAGTACTGCGACCTGCAGAAGAACCCGAAGGAGAACAAGCAGTTCGAGGTGAAGATCTGACCGGGCCGCGCCGCTGCTGACGGAGCGATCGCCGTGGACTACGCGGGCGTCGTCGTCCTCGAGATCCTGTACATGATCGCCTTCCTGGCGCTGACCAGCGCCGGGCTGGCGATCGTGTTCGGGATGATGCGGGTCATCAACCTCGCACACGGCGAGTTCGTGATGCTCGGCGGCTACACGACGATCGCCTGCGCGAAGGCCGGCATCGACATCTACTTCGCGATGCTCGTGGTCGCCCCGCTGGTGGTCGGCGTCTGGGGGCTGATCGTCGAGCGGTTGATCATCCGCTTCCTCTACGGCCGCATGATCGACACGATGCTCGCGACCTGGGGCCTGAGCCTGCTGATGGTGGGCGCGGTGACGCTGATCTTCGGCAGCAGCGCGGTCAGCGTGCCCGCGCCGATTCCCGGCTACCAGCTCGGCAGCTACCAGATGGGCGGCTACAACCTGTTCATCATCGCGGTGGCGATCCTTCTCGTGCTGGCGCTGTGGGCCGTGTTGCGCTTCACGCGCGCAGGGCTCATCGCGCGCGGCGCGATGCAGGGCGCCGACGTGGTCGCCGCGCTGGGCTACAACCCGCGCAAGGTCTACATGGTCACCTTCACCGCCGGCGCAGCGCTGTCGGGGCTGGCCGGCGGCGTGCTGGCGCCGCTCACCGGACTGCTGCCGTCCTCGGGCGGCGCGTACATCGCCAAGGCGTTCATCACGGTCATCACCGGCGGCGCCGCGGTCATTTCGGGCACGCTGTCCAGCTCGGTGCTGTTCGGCGTCATCAACCAGCTCACGTCGTTCGGCGCGGGTCCCGTCATCGGCGAGATCGCGATGCTGGTGCTGGCGGTCGTTCTGCTGCGGCTGATGCCGCAGGGCATCACGGGGCGATTCTTTCGCAACGGCACATGACGGGCTGGCGTTCGATCGGTCGCGTGAGCTGGGGCTGGTTCCTCGCGGCGACGGCGGTGCTCGCGCTGCTGCCGCTCGGCTTCGACACCAACACCATGACGGTGTTGCTGATCTGGGCGCTGTTCGCCCTGTCGCTCGGGATGATGTGGGGGTACGCCGGCCTGCTCAGCTTCGGGCACTCGGCGTACTTCGGCCTGGGCGCGTACGCGTACGCGATCTCGGCGGTGAACATGGGCGAGAGCACGGTGCCGCTGCTGCTCGCGGTGCTGGTGCCGGCGGCGTGCGCCGCGGTCGTCGGCGCGATGATGTTCTACGGCCGCATCAGCGACGTCTACATGGGCGTCATCACGCTCGTGTTCACGCTGATCCTGTTCAAGTTCATGAGCGCGACCGCCGGTGACGCCTACCGGATCGGCGACGCGCGGCTCGGCGGCTTCAACGGCATCCCCGGCTTCCCGACGCTGAACCTGCCGGGGTTCCCCGACGTCTCGCTGTACGGCGTGCCCACCTACTACGTCTGCGCGGCGGCGTTGCTGCTGTGCTACCTCGTCTGCCGCTGGATCCTCGCGCGCTCGTTCGGCCGCGTGCTGGTCGGCATCCGCGAGAACGAGGCGCGCTGCGAGCTGATGGGCTACGACGTGCCGCTGTACAAGACCGCGATCTTCACGATCAGCGCCGGCATGGCGGGGCTCGCCGGCTGCCTGTTCGCGAACTGGGCCGAGATCGTCACCCCCGGGCTGTTCAGCCTCGGGCAGGCCGCCGAAGTGCTGATCTGGGTCATCGTCGGCGGACTGGGCACGCTGATCGGCCCGATCCTCGGGGCGATGGCGCTGGGCATGGTCAAGCTGCTGCTCGGCCAGCAGACGCTGATCGACAACTCGTTGGTGCTGGGCGCGATCCTGATCGTCGTCGTGCTGGCGTTGCCGCGCGGCGTCCTGCCCACGCTGCAGCGCGCGCTGGGCTGGCGCGCCCGCGCGCGGCGCAGCAGCGCGAAGGCCGCCGGTGCGCGGCGCCGGCTCGGCGGCACGTCGGGAGAGGCCTCGTGAGCGGCATCGTCGAGACGCACGAGCTCACGATGCGCTTCGGCGGCGTGGTCGCCGTCGACAAGGTGAACTTCGCGCTGCGCGAGCGCGAGCTGCGCTGCCTGATCGGGCCCAACGGCGCGGGCAAGAGCACGTTCTTCAAGTGCCTCACCGGCCAGTACCGGCTGGGCCACGCGAACGGGCGCGTGCTGATCCGCGGCAGCGACGTCACCGGCTGGCGCCCGAACCAGATCGTTCGGCTGGGCGTCGGCGTGAAGACGCAGGTGCCCTCGGTGATGAACGGCCTCACGGTCGAGGAGAACCTCTGGCTCGCGGCGCGGCGCGTGCACGGCTGGGACGGCAGCCCCGGCGCGGTCGACGAGACGATCGCCGAGCTGCAGCTCGGCGACGTCGCGCGCCGGCCGGTCGGCGAGCTCGCGCACGGTCGCCGCCAGATGGTCGAGATCGGCATCGTGCTGGTTCAGCGGCCCTGGCTGGTGCTGCTCGACGAGCCTGCGGCCGGCATGACCGGCGACGAGGTCGAGCGGCTGATCGAGGTCATCCGGCGCATCAACGACTCGGCGGCCGTGATCGTGGTCGACCACGACATGGAGTTCGTCCGCCTGCTCGGCGCGCGCGTGACGGTCTTCCACCAGGGCTCGATCCTCGTCGAGGGCTCGGCCGACGCCGTGTTGAACGACGCGCGGGTGCGCGAGGTTTATCTGGGGAACCGGGCGGGATGAAGCCACACCAGGAGCCGCTGGCGGGCGCGGGCGAGGCGCCGGTGGGGACGAGCCGCATCGTGCTCGAAGTCGAAGGGCTGCACGCCGGCTACGGTCGCGTGCCCGTGCTGCACGGCGTGTCGTTCCGGCTGCACGAAGGCGAGGCGCTGGGCATCGTCGGCCACAACGGCATGGGCAAGACGACGCTGCTCAAGGCGATCATGGGCCTGCTGCCGGCGACGTCGGGCCGGATCACGATCGACGGCGCCGACGTTACCCGCGAGCCGCCGTTCACGCGCAGCCGGCGCGGCCTCGGCTACGTCGCGCAGGGCCGCGGCATCCTTCCGGGGCTGAGCGCGCTCGAGAACCTGCGGCTCGCCTGGACCGGCGACTCCGACGAGGCCGAGCAGGAGGCCGTCGATCGCGTGGTGGCGCTCTTTCCGCGGCTCGAGCGACTGCTCGACCGCCGTGGCGGCGCGCTGTCCGGCGGCGAGCAGCAGCTGCTCGCGCTCGCGCGGGCGCTGGTGCCGAACCCGTGGGTGGTGCTGCTCGACGAACCGTCCGAAGGCATCCAGCCGTCGATCATCCACGAGATCGGGCAGACACTGTCGCGGCTGCGCAGCCAGGCGGGCCTCGCGGTGGTCATCGTCGAGCAGAACCTCGACCTCGTGCTCGACGTCGCGAGCCGCATCGCCGTCATGGAGAAAGGGCGCCTCGAACGCGAGTTCGAGGCCGACCAGGTCGGGGCGACCTCGGCGCTGGTGGCTGCGCTCGGCATGGGCACGGTGCGCACCGCGCGCGGCGGAGACCGTGGCGCGCGCCTCGCGGCGGCACCTGGCCGCGCGCCCGCCGGGGGCGCTCCGGCGGCCCGGCCCGTGGTCGCCGCCCGGCCGCCCGGAGCGCCGGCCGCGCAACCGCCAGCGGCTGCGAGCCGGCGCCCGGCTGCGATCGAGCTGCCGCGTGCGGCCGCGTCACCGGCGTCCGCGGCCCCGGCGTCGCGCGCCGGCGGGATCACGCCTGCCACCCGTTCAACCACCATCGCGGATTCAGGGGCCACCATGGGGACCGTCAAGCGACCGACGCTCGACCAGATGCGCGAGATCGTCTCGTCGCTGCACATGAGCATGTCGGACCACGAGATCAACGAGTACCTGGAGGTGATGGAGGGGACGCTGCAGGCCTACGATCGCCTGACGCAGATTCCCGACAACCTTCCGGCGGTGCGCTATCCGCGCACGCCGGGCTACCGGCCCGGGCCCGCCGAGAATCCGCTGAACGCGTGGGCGGTGAAGTCGGAGGTGCGCGGCGCGCATCACGGCCCGCTCGCCGGCAAGCGCATCGTGCTCAAGGACAACGTGTGCCTGGCCGGCGTGCCGATGATGAACGGCGCCTCGACGCTCGAGGGCTACGTGCCCGACATCGACGCGACCGTGGTCACGCGCATCCTCGACGCCGGCGGCACCATCGTCGGCAAGGCGCACTGCGAGTACTTCTGCCTGTCCGGCGGCAGCCACACGTCGGCGCACGGCGCGGTCCACAACCCGTACCGCTACGGCTACGCGGCGGGCGGCTCGTCGTCGGGCTGCGGGGCGCTGGTCGGCGCCGGCGAGGTCGAGATGGCGATCGGCGGCGACCAGGGCGGCTCGATCCGAATGCCGGCGGGCTGGTGCGGCATCTACGGGATGAAGGCCACCCACGGGCTGGTGCCGTACACCGGCGTGATGCCGATCGAGGCCACGATCGACCACGCCGGGCCGATGACCGCGACGGTGGCCGACAACGCGCTGCTGCTCGAAGTGGTCGCCGGCGCCGACGGGCTCGATCCGCGCCAGTACAACGTGCGCGTCGACAAGTACACCACCGCGCTGGGGCGCGGTGTCGTCGGCATGCGGATCGGGGTGCTGACCGAGGGCTTCGGGCGCCCGGAGAGCGAGCCCGACGTCGACCAGAAGGTGCGCGAGGCCGCGGGCCGGCTGCGCGCGCTCGGCGCGACCGTCGACGAGGTGTCGATTCCGTGGCACCTGGACGGCCCGGCGGTCTGGACCTCGATCGCGCTCGAGGGGCTGCAGGCGCAGATGATGTACGGCAACGGGATGGGGTTCAACTGGGAGGGGCTCTACACGACGAGCCTGCTCGACGCGCACGCGAACTGGCGCGCGCGCGCCAACGAGCTGTCGCGCACGCTGAAGATCTCGATGCTGGTCGGCGAGTACTTCATCCGCCACTACCGCGGGCACTTCTACGCGAAGGCGCAGAACCTCGCGCGCGCGCTGCGCCAGGCCTACGACGACGCGCTCGCCCGCTACGACCTGCTGCTGATGCCGACGCTGCCGATGAAGGCCACGCCGCTGCCGCCCGCGAACGCGCCGCTCGCGCTGTGGTGCCAGCGCGGCTTCGAGATGCTCGGCAACACCTCGCCGTTCGACGTCAGTGGGCACCCGGCGATGAACGTGCCGTGCGCGATGAGCCACGGCCTGCCGGTGGGCATGATGCTGATCGGCAAGCACTTCGACGAGTCGACCATCTACCGGGCGGCCCACGCGTTCGAGCAGCTCGGGGACTGGCGCGAGTTCTGATGAGCCGCAACCCGTTCGCCTCCGACTGGCTGCGCGGCGCCGACGGCGAGCGCCAGCGGCCCCACGGGGGGCTGTCGTACGTCTCCGGCACCAGCGACGACCCGCTGCGCTTCCTGACGATCGCCGGGCTGCTCGATCGGGCGGTCGCGCGCAACGGCGGCGGCGACGCGGCGGTCTTCGTCGCCGACGGCGTTCGCCTGAGCTGGCACGACCTGCAGGCGCGCTCCGACGAGGTGGCAGCGGGGCTGCTCGCGCTCGGCATCGGGCGCGGTGACCGCGTCGGCATCTGGGCGCCGAACTGCGTCGAGTGGCTGCTGGTGCAGTTCGGCACCGCCCGCATCGGCGCGATCCTGGTCAACATCAACCCGGCGTACCGCACCTCCGAGCTCGAATACGCGCTGAACAAGGTGCAGTGCCGCGTGCTCGTGATGGCGCGCGCGCACAAGTCCAGCGACTACGTCGGCATGGTGCGCTCGCTCGCACCCGAGATCGACCGGGTCGCGTCCGGCGAGCGCCTGCGGCTCGACCGCTTCGAGCGATTGCGCCACGTCGTGCTGATCGGCGGCGGCCCGCGGCCGCGCGGCATGATGTCGTTCGACGAGCTCGTGCGCGGCGCGGGTCCCGCGCACCGGTCGCGGCTGCCGGCGACCTCGGCGGCGCTCGACCCCGACGACGCCATCAACATCCAGTTCACCAGCGGCACCACCGGCTCGCCGAAGGGCGCCACGCTCAGCCACTTCAACGTCGTGAACAACGCGCGCTACTGCGCGCGCGCGATGGCGCTGTCGGCGCGCGATCGGCTCTGCATTCCGGTGCCGCTGTACCACTGCTTCGGAATGGTGCTGGGCGTGCTCGCCTGCACCGCGGTCGGCGCAGCGATGGTCTTCCCGGGCGCGTCGTTCGACGCGGAAGAGACGCTGCGCGCCGTGCAGGGCCAGCGCTGCACCGCGCTGCACGGCGTGCCGACGATGTTCATCGCGATGCTCGACCATCCGCGCTTCGGCGAGTTCGAGCTGTCGTCGCTGCGCACCGGCATCATGGCCGGCGCACCGTGCCCGATCGAGACGATGCGCCGCGTCGTCGACCAGATGCACATGAAGCAAGTGACGATCGGCTACGGGATGACCGAGACCAGCCCGATCTCGTTCCAGTCCGGCGTCGACGACCCGATCGAGCGGCGCGTGTCCACCGTCGGGCGCATCCAGCCGCACGCCGAGGTGAAGATCGTCGACGAGGCCGGCCGGATCGTGCCGGTGGGCGAGAAGGGCGAACTGTGCACGCGCGGCTACCTGGTGATGCGCGGTTATTGGGAAGACCCCGAGCGCACGCGCGAGGCGATCGACGAGGCCGGCTGGATGCACACCGGCGACCTCGCGACGATCGACGCCGAGGGCTACTGCAACATCGTCGGCCGCGTGAAGGACATGCTGATCCGCGGCGGCGAGAACGTCTATCCGCGCGAGATCGAGGAGTTCCTGCACACGCACCCGAAGGTGCAGGAGGTGCAGGTGTTCGGCGTGCCCGATCCGCGCTTCGGCGAGGAGGTCTGCGCGTGGATCGTCCTGCGGGCCGGCCAGCAGGCGAGCGCCGACGAGATCAAGGCGTTCTGCCAGGGGCGCATCGCGCACTACAAGGTGCCGCGCTACATCCGCTTCGTACCCGAGTTCCCGCTCACCGCGACCGGCAAGCCGCAGAAGTTCGTGATGCGCGAGCAGACGATGCGCGAGCTCGGCCTGTCGCAGGTGCGCACCGCCTGAAGGCGCCGCGCGCTCAAGCAAGCGTCGGCGAGACGTCCGATCGCCCGAGGTGTCGCTGCAACTGCGCGTGCAGCGCCGCCGGATCGACGGGCTTGTCGAGCACGGCCCGGATGCCGCCTGCGCTCAGCTCGGCCTGCGACACGCCGTCGCGGTAGCCCGTATAGAGCAGGATCGGCACCTCGGGCCGCAGCGTCGCGACGGAGCGCGCCAGTTCGGTGCCGGTCAGGCGTGGCATCGTCTGGTCGGCGAGCACCAGGTCGAACGCGATGTCGCCGTTCGCCACCCGACGGTGCGCCTCGACGGGATCGCCGACCGCCACCACCTCCAATCCCCAGTTCTCGAGCAGCTCGCTCATGAAGCCGAGGACGGATGCCTCGTCGTCGACCAGCAGCACGCGGCCGCGCAGCGGCTCGAAGGCGCTGCGCGCGGCGGCGGGCGTGCGAGTGCCGACCCGGCTGCCCTCGATCGCCGGATCGAGCGGCGGGAGCAGCACCCGGAAGGTCGCTCCCGCGCCGTCCGCGCTCTCGACCACCACGTGCCCGCGGTGATCGTGCACGATGCCGTGCACGGTCGCGAGACCCATGCCGCTACCCTTGCCGACCTCCTTCGTGCTGAAGAATGGCTCGAAGATCCGGTCGAGCACCGGTGCCGGAATGCCGGGGCCGGTGTCGGTCACCGAGAGCTCGACGAAGTCTCCTTCGACGCTTTGCCGGCACGAGGTGCACACGCCGCGGTAGCCGTGCCGCCAGCCGGCCGCCACGCGCACCGTGCCGTTGGCCTGCATCGCGTCGCGGGCGTTGATGCACAGGTTGAGCAGCACCTGCTCGAGCTGCACCGGGTCGATCAGCACGGCCGGCAGCTCGGCGTCGAGGTCGGCCTGCATCTCTACCGTCGATGGAAACGACGCGCGCAGCAGCTTCGTGGCGTCGCGGACGGCGGCGCCCAGCGCCAGCGGGCGCGGCTCGCCGCGCTGCCCGCGACTGAAGGTGAGCATCTGCCGGATCAGGTCTCGCGCCCGCTCGCACGACACCTGCGCCTGCTCGAGGTAGCGGCCGAGCCTGGCGTCGCCGAGGGTCGCCTGCCGCTCGGCGGCGAGCACTACGTAGCCCATGATCGACGCGAGCAGGTTGTTGAAGTCGTGCGCGATGCCGCCGGTCAGGTGGCCGATCGCCTCCATCTTCTGGGCCTGGCGCAGTTGCGCCTCGAGCTGCGCGCGGCGCGCGTCCTCGCGCTTGCGCTCGGTGAGGTCGCGCACGATCGCCAGCACGTGCGGCTCGTTGCGGTATTGCATCGGCACCGCGTGCACCTCGACGACGAACGTCGATCCGCCGAAGCGGCATGCGACCGATTCGCCGCGCACCGGGTTGCCGGCCAGCGCGGCACGAACCATCCGCTTGCAGTCGGCGCGCCGCTCTTCGGGCACGAAGCGCTCGCAATCGCCGCCGATCAGGGCCTCCATCTCGAAGCCGTGCATCCGCGCGAAGGCTTCGTTGACGTCGACCACCTGGCCCGCCGAATTGAACAGCACCATGCCGTCGACCGACGCGTTGAAGATCGACCGATACTGCTCCTCGCTCTCGCGCAGCGCCTGCTCGGCCAGCTTGCGCGCCGTGATCTCGCGCGTGAACGCCAGGATGCGGCGCTTGCCGGCGATCTCGGCCGGCTTGATGTGCACTTCGTCCCAGTGCAGGGACCCGTCCTTGTTCCGGCGGTGCCACTCCAGCGAGGTCGGCACGCCGTTCTTCGCGCGCTCGATCAGGCGGTCGGCGGTCTCCTTCGTGAACGGGTACTCGCCCGAGCTGAGCTGCGCGGGCAGCAAGCCGCGCATCTCTTCGGAGGTGTAGCCGTAGGCGCGGCAGGCCTTGGGGTTGACGTCGACGATCGCGCCGGTGTCCCAGTCGTGGACGAGGATCGCGTCCTCGCTGGCGTCGAACATCGCGCGGTAGCTCGCCTCCGAAGTTCTCAGCGCGTCCTCGGCGCGGCGCCGCTCGATCTCGCCGGCCGCGCGCCCCGCGAAGATCTTGAGCACCGACTCGATCAGCGCCTCGTCTTCCAGCGGCGTGCGGGAGAGCACCGCGATCACGCCCAGCAAATGGCCGTCCGATCCGCGCAGCGGGTAGCCCGCATAGCCTTCGATGCCCTGCGGCCGCAGCCCGCGCGAGTCGGGGAACGCGTCGCTGACCCCGCTGCGGTAGCAGCGGAACCCTTCGAGCACCGTCTGGCACGGGGTCGTGTTCAGCGGATACGAGAAGTTCTCGAGATAGACCCCGTCGCCGAAGCGGCCGATCGTGCGGACCATTCGCCCGTCGCCCTCGCCGTCGATGACCCCGATCAACGCGATGTCCACGTTCAGGATCGTGGCCAGATAGCGGGTAAGCGCCTGCACCAGGCCTTCGCCGTCTGCCTGCGACACCGCGAGCGCCGCGTGGTGCAGCGCTTCCTCGGTGCGCTTGCGCGCGGTGATGTCGGTGGCGATGCCCCAGACGCCGTAGGCGCTGCCGTCGGCGCGCAGCAGCGGGAACTTCAGCGTCAGGTAAATGCGGCGCTCGCCGTCGCTCGCGCCGTGCTCCTCGAAATCGAGCGGGCGGCGCTCGGAGAGCACCAGCGAGTCGTTGCGACGGCACTCCTCGGCCAACTCGGGCGGCAACACCTCGACGTCGCGCCGGCCGAGCACTTCCTCCAGCGGCCGGCCCGTCATCTCGGCGAACTGGCGGTTCGCGAACAGGTAGCGGCCTTCGGCGTCCTTTGCGAAGACGATCGCCGCCGTGCCGGCGAGCGCCTGCTGCATCCGCGACCACTCGATGCCGCGGAACTGGGTCAGGTCGCGAAGGCGCGCGCGCACCGGCGCGCGGAATGCCGGGCCGGCCGGGCAGTCCTTCGGCGGCTCGACCTCGAGGTGCACCAGCGCGTCGATCAGGCCGCCGTCGTTGCGCACGAATTGCCACAGGAACCACTGCGTCAGGCCGCCGCGCGCGGCCTCGACGCGCTCGCGCCAGGCGCGCATCGACTCGCCGCCGTCGGGCTGGACCGCCGGCAGGAACGAGGCGAGCGGCAGGCTGCACAGCAGGTCGGCGCCCGCGCCGAACAGCGCGTGTGCCGCGGCGTTGCAGCCTTCGATCGCATCGTCGCCGATCACCAGGGCAGGCAGCGCATCGCTGACGAGCAGGTCGTCGAAGACGGGCAGGGATCGAGTCATGGCGGGCACCGTGGAGGGCATCGCAGACGACCCAAGTCTAGGGGCGAACCGGGTGGCGCGGGCGGATCGTTACCCGGCCGAAACCATCGAAACACGCCGGTTACAGAGCCGGCGGCACGTACATGTAGCCGACGCCGCGCACGGTGCGGATCGCCTGCGGGTTCTCGGGGTCGGGCTCGATCTTGCGGCGCAGCCGCGCGATGCGGATGTCGATCGAGCGGTCGAACGGCTCCCATTCGCGATTGCGCGTCAGCGTGAGCAGCCGGTCGCGCGACAGCACCTGGTTCGGGTGCGCGGCAAACACCCGAAGCAGGTCGAACTCCATCGTCGTGATGGGGATCTCGGTGCCGTCGCGGTCGAACAACTGGTGCGACGCGACGTCGAGCGAGCAGCCGGCCATCGGGATACGCCGCGGAGCGTCGCCCCCGGGCGGCGCCGCGCCGGCGGGCGCCCGCGCATCGCCGGTCGGGCGCGCCTGCATGCGGCGCAGCACGCTCTTGACGCGCGCGCGCAACTCGCGCGGATCGAAGGGCTTGCCGATGTAGTCGTCGGCGCCGACCTCCAGGCCGATGACGCGATCGACCGGGTCGGTCTCGCCGGTGACCATGATGATGCCGACGTCGTAGCGCTCGCGCAGGTAGCGCGCGAGCGTGAGGCCGTCCTCGCCGGGGAGCTGCACGTCGAGAAGGATCACGTCGGGCAGCGCACGCTCGATCTCGGCGCGCATCGCCGGGCCGCTGTCGGCCGAGCCGACCTCGTAGCCGTGCGACGCGAGGTACTCGGTGAGCATCTCGCGCACGGCGGCGTCGTCGTCGACGACCAGGACGCGTCCTGCATCTACCACGTATCCGGCTCCTGCTGGGCGTTTTCGAGTATAGCGGCGCGCGCCGCCCGCGCGCCAGCGCCGCGACGATCACCTGCAGGCGGCGCGTAACCGGCCGTGCACGGCCGTCCATACAAAGCGGCAACAACGCGTTTCGTCGCCGAAATCGCGCGAATACCTCCGGCTCCCAGACTGCGCCTCATGCCGCGATCGCCTCGTCGATGCGGCGCGATGACCGGTCGATCCGACCCGGGAACCCATGGAGTGAGCACGATGGACACGACCCAGAGCCCTCCGCGCCAGCCGGCCGCTGCGGCCGGACGCCATGCCGGATGCATCGACGTCTCGACGCGGATCCGCCGGCGCATCGACCGCGACCCGACTCGCGGGCAGCGCCCGATCGGCGCCGACGTGATCGAGGTCACGCGCGAGCACTGGCTCGGGAAGCAACCGGCCCGCGTGGCGCTGGTGCGCATCTCCGGCGAGGCGCAGCCGGCGCGCATCGACCAGGCATCGGCGCTGATCGCCGCCTGAGGAGGGACGTCATGGCGAACGCCCTCGTCTGTCTGCATGCCTCGGCCGGATCCGGCCGGCAGTGGAGCGCGCTGGCCGCGGAGCTTGGCGACCGGTACACCGTGCATGCGCCCGACCTGGGCGGCACCGCGACGCGCGCCAGCCTGGAAGAGGACGTGGCGATCGCCGAGGCGGCGCTCGCCACGGCGGGCGCCCCCGCGCACCTCGTGGGCCATTCCTACGGTGGCGCCGTGGCGCTGCTGGCCGCGTTGCGCAACCCGCGCGCCGTGGCGAGCCTCGTGATGTACGAACCGGTGCCGTTCTGGCTTCTGCGGCACGACGCCCGCGGCGTCGGGTTCGGCAGCGAGCGCAGCGCGCAGGCGTGGCGCGAGGTGCGGTCGGTGGCCGACGGCCTCGCGAGCGAGTTCGCCTCGGGCCGCGCCGAGCGCGCAGCCCACGACTTCGTCGACTACTGGTCGGGTGCCGGCGCCTGGGCGTCGATGGGTGCGCGCCAGCAACACGTCGTCGTGCAGCGCATGCCCGGCGTGCTCGCCAACTTCGACTGCCTGTCGGCCGAGAGCGTGCCGCTCGCGGCGATCGCGCAGCTGCCGTTGCCGGCGATGTGGATTGGCGGCGCCGTCTCGCGCGAGCCGCCGCAGCGCCTGGGCGAGCTGCTCGGTGCGGCGCTGCCGCAGATGGTCCGCTACACGCTGCCCGCAGTCGGGCACATGGGGCCGGTCACGCACGCCCGCCTCGTCAATTCGCTGATCAGGGGCTTCGTCGACGCGCAGCGGCCGCGGCAATCCGCCGCTGCCTGGCGCAAGGCCGCCTGAAGCCGTTCGCAGGGAGAATCGTCATGCTCGAACTTTCGTCGACCTTCCGGATCCACCGCTACCCGGCCGCACTGATCGACCGGGTGATGCTGGCGGACGGCCGCAGCGTGCTGGTGCGGCCGGTGCTGCCGCAGGACGGCGAGTTGCACCAGCGCTTCGTGCGCGAATTGTCGCCGGCCAGTCGCTATCGTCGCTTCCATTCGGCAGTGAGCGAGCTGCCGGAGGCGACGCTCGACTACCTGACGCAGGTCGACTACGCGTCGCATCTCGCGCTGCTGGCCGAGACCTTCGGCGAGCGCGGCGAAGAGGTCCAGGTGGCCGAGGCGCGCTACGTGCGGCGCACCGACGCAGGCGAGGCCCACGTCGCCGACTTCGCGCTGGCGGTCGCCGACCGCTGGCAGGGCCTGGGGCTGGGCAGCCGGATGCTCGCGGCGCTGGTCGACAGCGCGCGCAGTGCCGGCGTTCGCCGGCTCGAGGGCAGCGTGCTCGCCGACAACGAGCCGATGTGCGCGCTGCTCAGGCGGCACGGATGGAAGCTGCGCATCGACCCGGACGACGGGCGGCTGCTGGTGGCCGGGCTCGAGCTCGCGCCGGGCTTCGCACCCGCGCCCGCGCTGTGCTGAGCACGACGCGGCAACGGGAGCACGCCATGCAGCGCATCGCCTCGATCGTCCGGCAGTTCCTCGGCGGGGGCGTCGGCGCCTATGCGCTGCCGGCGGCGGCGTTGCTGGCCGTCATCATGGGCCAGCGTTCCTCGTTCGGCCTGTTCCTGTCGCCGATCAACTCGAGTACCGCGATCGGCCTGGCGACGCTGAGCCTGGCCGCAGCTGTGGGGCAGCTGACCTGGGGCCTCGCGCAACCGGTGGCCGGCATGCTGACAGATCGCTACGGGCCGGCGCGCGTCATCGCCGTCGGCGCCGCGTTGTTCGCGCTGGGCAACGTCGCGCTCGTGGTCGCGCCGAACGCGCCGAGCTTCCTGGTCGCGCTCGCGTTCGGCGGCGCGGTCGGCGCAGCGGCGGGCGGCGCGCCGCTGTTGCTGGGAGCAGTCAATCAGCGCGTGTCGCCGGCGCGGCGCGGCCTGGCGACCGGCATCGTCAGCGCCGGCGGCTCGGCCGGCCAGCTCACCGTCGCGCCCGCATCGCAAGCGGCGATCGCCGCGACGGGCTGGATGAACGCGATGCTGCTCGGAGCGTTGCTGACGCTCGCGGTGATCCCGCTGGCGCGCGCGTTCCGTGCGCGCAGCGGCGACGAGAGGAGCAGCGGCGAAGAGGGGGCGCGGAG